>NZ_CP032687.1:300000-577596 GCF_003627795.1 Rhizobium sp. CCGE531
GCTGTAACTGGTAATCGATACTTCCGAAATGCCGCAGGTCTTCCTCCTTCCGGCGCGGTCTTCATGCCTTACGACGGTTATTGGGGGCCTGATCAGGATACGACGGAATATCTGGACAAAGTGCTTGCGGATGGTAGCAGTGGCGTCGATTTGCCGGCAGCTGTTATTCTCGAAACCGTTCAGGGTGAGGGCGGCATCAATCCTGCGAGCAGAAACTGGCTGCAGTCGCTAGAGCGGCTTTGCAGGAAGAACGACATCCTCCTGATTATTGATGACATTCAGGCGGGCTGCGGACGAACTGGCGATTTTTTCAGCTTTGAGTTTGCGGACATTTCTCCGGACATCGTTCTTTTGTCGAAGTCTCTCAGCGGTTGTGGGCTGCCGCTGTCGCTCTTACTGCTCAAACCTGAATTTGACGTATGGCAACCAGGCGAACACAGTGGAACCTTTAGGGGCAACAATCTCGCACTCGTGACAGCGACCGCTGCTTTGCGAAAATACTGGACAAATGAAAAGCTATCTAGAGAAGCTGTCGAAACAGGATGCATTCTAAAAGAGCGCCTTCAGCAGGTCGCCCAAAGCAACCAAAATTCCAACATTTGCGTGCGTGGAAGGGGCATGATGCTGGGGCTCGACTGCAGTACCGGCAAATTGGCTGCGGAAATCGTACGGAAAGCCTTTGAAGACGGGCTTGTAGTAGAGCGATGTGGCGCTGAAGATCAGGTTATTAAGCTTCTTCCTCCATTGATAACTGAACGGCAGACCTTGCAGCGTGGCCTGGACATTCTGGAGAAATCCGTGCACTCAAGCGTGTAAAACTATGCTTGGCTCTTGGAGGCATGGCAGAGCCAAAGCGATCACGCGAAGGCATCGATTGTGGTTTGGGGGCACCGCGGCTCGCACGAACCGGTTCGTCTACGGATCGCGCAGCCGTACGGGCGTCTTGCAGGCCAAACGTGTCGTAACCTGCTGGCGCTATAAAAAGTGCGCCCCCCAAGCTTATTGGGTAACGAGATCCCCCAAATGGCTAAGGTCCAGAACTATCGTTGTGAGAATCTAGCGATCACGTCGTTCCAACGGTCTCCGTCATCGCATTTGGGAACGCGGAGGTTTCCTAAGACGATGCCGAAAACCGGCCAACGGGCACTCAGTTTTGTCGGATTCCCGACACGGAATGTTCGGCCCTGCACCCCATCCTCCTAAATAGTTGAATGGTGGAAATAGGCTCTTCTTTAGCCGATACTGCGGAGTTGGCACATCTTTTGCTTTCTCCTTATTGCGAAGCAATGGATTATCGATCTTAACGTCAAGGTCGAGTCCATTATGGTAGGATGTAGAAGACAGCGTGTCACACAAGAGTAACTCCATGTTCGGCGCTGTCTTGGTTCTCATGACGATGTTGTGCGACACATGACCTTATTCTTCAAGAAAGATTCAATCAAACCAGCTCCCGGGAATGCTGCAGCGCTTGGATGAGCTAGCCACCACGGTTGTTTGAGGCGTCGCGAAAACGGCGGCCTTAAAATCCATAGGCCAAGAAAAAGACCTTTGTTGCTTAAGCATTTGCCTAATAGACTTCAGGAGTAAGAATGGATTTTCCCACCACAAGTCTCATAAAGAACAGCTATGAGCGATTTCCCCGGCAAATGAAGGTCGCTGCGCGTTGGTTGGTTGACCATCCGACAGAGGTCGCACTGCTGTCAATGAGGGAGCAGGCACGCCGAGCACGAGTGCCTCCGGCAACGTTAACGAGACTTGCAAAACGCCTTGGCTTCGATGGTTTCGACAAATTAAAGGAGGCATTCGCCGATAGCGTCAGGGATCGGCCGGAAAGCTTCGGTGGGAGTGGCGAGGAGTTATTGGCACGAGCGGAGATCGGGGGCGATGGCGTCCTCATATGCGATACAGTGAATGCTTTGCAGGGTCATCTAAGCAGGTTCGCGCAGCCGCCCGCGATTGCCGCGTTGGCGGCAGCAGCCGACCTAATAGCGGAGGCGAAACAAATTTTTTGCATCGGCCGCCGTTCAAGCTTTCCCATCGCGTATCTAATGCACCATGTTGGATCATTGCTTGGCTCTCCCACAACATTGATCGATGGGATGGGCGGTGCCTCCGATGATGCGCTTCGGTCTGTCGGCCCAGAAGACATTTTGCTAGCGGTCACAGTCAACCCTTACACTCGCTTCACAGTACAGGCAGCCGAGTTTGCCGTATCCCGTGGTGCAAAACTCGTCGCTTTGACGGACAGCGAACTGTCTCCAATCGCCAAGATTTCTCAAGCGGTAATCCGCGTTCGCACCGAAGTTCCTTCATTTATTCACACGATGACGCCGGCATTGGCCGCAGTAGAATGTCTCATGGAACTGGTCGCCGCGAGACGCGGGAGCTTCGCTCTTCGAGCTCTGGCTGACCATGAAGAACAACTTATGGAATTCGACACTTATGTCCTGAAGAGCGGCGTCGGCAAGAACTCTCATGACTAAAGAGTCGGCCGTGAAGTATCGTCAAGCTGTTGATATTCATGGTGTATTTGAGGCTTCCGAGTAATCGCTATCGCAAGAAAGGGCAGGTTTTCGATCTGTTTTCTTGCGATTTCAGATTTCGGTTTCATGATGGGCCGAAGCGTGATTCAATCCGCCATCGGCGATGAATCGGAGCCAATAAATGTCGAGACCTGATGAACGGCGCGAGGCGGGAGAGCAGGATCTGTTCCGGTCTAGCCTTGATCAGATCATCGATCTGAAGCACGAACTTGTCCGGCTGGCGCAGACGATCGATTGGCCGTTCCTGGAAGAGCGCTTCGGCGAGGTTTATCGGGACGGCGGCGGCATGCCGCCGCTGCCGACGCGGTTGATGGCGGGGCTTGCGATCCTCAAGCATACGTTCAACCTGTCGGATGAGGCCGTTTGCGCCCGCTACCTCGACAGCCCGTATTGCCAGTATTTCTGCGGCGAGGCATTCTTCCAACACACATTGCCGTTCGACCGTTCATCGCTGACACGCTGGCGCCAACGCATGGGCGAGGAGCGGATAAAGGCTCTTCTGCAAGAGAGCCTCTCGGTGGCGGTCAAGACCGGTGCGATGAAGCCCTCGGACACGCGGCAGGTGATCGTCGATACGACAGTCCAACCCAAGAACGTGATGTTTCCGACCGACGCCAAGCTCATTCACCGGGCACGGGAGCGGCTCGTGCGGCTGGCTCGCAAGGTGGGGCTCGATCTGCGCCAGACCTATGTGCGGTTGGGTAAATTCGCCCTGATCCAGCACCAGCGGTATGCCCATGCAAAACAGTTCAAGCGGGCTGGCAAGGCACTACGCAAGCTGAGGACCTATCTCGGGCGAACCGTCCGCGACATCGAGCGTCAGATCGCCGGCGACGAGCAACTCAAGGCGATCTTCATCTGGCCGCTCTATCAGGCAAAAATCGTCCTGGAGCAGAAGCAGCGTATCCCCACGCCGAGGACCGCCTTGCTTTGTCACGGTGATAGCGATGTTTTGCTGAGGTGAGCGGTATCGCCACGTTGCTAACAACGAGGATAACGACGTGTCTATCCATCAGCTTGAGATTTTGGCGGGCAGTATGCGGCGCCGGAAGTTCACACGAACTTCCAAGGAATCGATCGTTTCGGAGACGCTGACTGGCGAGATGACGGTGACGGAGGTTGCGCGACGTCACGACGTTGATCGGTCACTGGTTTATCGGTGGCGTCGTGAGCTTGGTGTTGCAGAGAGAGCGGAAGAGCCGCGCGCCTTCGTTCCGGTGAAGGTACAACAGGCGCCGGACTCGGCAATGGGAATGCCGGCTGCGACGGCGTCTTCTGCGATCGAAATCCATGTTGGCCGGGGCCGGTCGGTGCGGGTCACTCGTGACTTTGATGCCTCGACGTTGTCGCGCGTGCTTGATGTGCTGGAGGGACGATGATCCCGATCAGTTCGAACGTCAGAGTGTGGATTGCCAGCGGTCACTGCGATATGCGCAAGGGTATGCAGGGGTTGGCTCTCATCGTGCAAGAGGGGCTTAGCCGCAATCCGTTCCAGGGCGACGTTTTTGTTTTCCGCGGGAGAAATGGTCGATTGATCAAGGCCCTATGGCATGACGGTGTCGGACTATCGCTTTATGCCAAACGGCTCGACCGAGGCCACTTTATTTGGCCGGCGACAGTGGACGGAGCCATTGCCCTTACAGCCGGGCAGATGTCCTACCTTCTTGAGGGAATAGACTGGCGAAATCCGCAACAGACATGGCGTCCGACGAGCGCCGGATAGGTGCATTTTGCGGCTTGAACCTTGAAGAAAAGCTATGCAAATCAGTGGCTTTGTGGTTTGATCCGGACATGGAAAACGGCCTGGAAAACCACTCCGATTATGCCGCTGCACTTGAAGCAGAGCTGGTCGTGGCGCGTGCGGAGCGCGCCGTTGCCTTAGCCGAACTTGCCGTCGCCAAAGCCAAGGAAGCGGACGATCAAGCCACCATTCTGCGTCAGAAGGTCCATATCGAAAAGCTGCAAAGGCAATTGCGTGGTCAAAAATCGGAGCGGACTGCCAGGCTGATCGCTCAAATGGAGCTGATGCTCGAGGATGCCGAGGCGGCGGCCACCGAGGATGAACTTGCCGCTGAAATGGCCATTGCTGCGGCCGCCCCCATTGCTGTCGCCGGCTTCACACGCAAACGCCCCGTTAAGAAGCCATTCCCCGATCACCTGCCGCGCGAGCGTGTCGTTGTGCCCGGTCCGGTCGCCTGCAGCTGCTGCGGTAGTGACCGGCTGCGCAAGCTGGGCGAAGATGTCACCGAGACGATGGAGAGCATTCCACGCTCCTGGAAAGTCATTCAGACGGTGCGCGAGAAGTTCACCTGCCGCGACTGCGAGAAGATCAGCCAGGCACCGGCCCCATTCCACGTCATTCCCAGAGGCTGGGCAGGTCCAAGCCTTCTGGCGATGATCCTCTACGACAAATTCGGCCAACACATTCCCCTTAATCGTCAGGTGGAACGATTTGCGCTTGAGGGCGTGTCAATCAGCCTGTCGACGGCAGCCGATGCTATCGGTTCTTGTTGCCATGCCCTTGATCCAATCCTGAGGCGGATCGAGGCTCACACCTTTGCAGCCGAGCGGATTCACGGCGACGATACCACGGTTCCGGTTCTCGCAGCCGGCAAGACCGATACTGCTCGGATCTGGACATATGTGCACGATGATGCCGCGTTCGGTGGCACGGCGCCGCCGTCGGCGATGTTCTATTATTCCCGCGACCGCAGCGGTGACCATCCGCAGGCGCATCTGGCCGGCTATTGCGGCATCCTGCAAGCAGATGCCTATGGCGGTTATACCAAGCTCTATCTTCCTGATCGCAGTCCATGTCCGATCTATGAGGCAGCGTGCTGGGCGCACGCAAGGCGACCATTCTTCATCATGGCCGATCTCGAGGCCAATGCCCGGCGCAAGGCTCAGGGCAAACCCGCTGCCGTCATCTCACCAATCGCCATCGAGATGGTGCGCCGGATCGATGCGCTGTTCGAGATCGAACGTCAGATCAATGGCCAGACGGCCGATGAGCGCAAAGCGACGCGTCAGCAGCATAGCAAGCCACTGATCGCCAACATGGAGCGGTGGGTGCGCGAGCAACGTGCCAAGCTGTCTCGCGACAATGATCTGGCCAAAGCGTTCGACTACATGTTGAACCGCTGGGTATCGTTTACTCGTTTCCTCGACGATGGCCGGATCTGCCTGTCGAACAACGCGGCAGAGCGTTCGCTGCGCGGAATTGCGATGTCTGATTCATTGTACGCGTCCTTCTCAAGTGTTTGGAAACATTAGGATCTGATTTTGGGCTTCGAGGTGACACGGCCCCCCGTTACGCCCCATCGCACGAACTACGGCGTCGGAGTGAAGATCGGCGGCGAGGATTTGATAGGGAGCGCCGGGCACGACCTGTTCTGCGGGAAGGATTTTAGCCTCGATCAAGCGCCGGATCCGATGACTTGTGACCCCGCAGTGTTGTGCCGCCTCGCGCAGAGTGAGCCACGTGCCGTCCTTCTCCGCCGAACGATAAGCGTGGATATCGCGCACGCGCCGTATGGAACTCACGCGCTTGGCTGTCCAAGTCTTCCCTTGCGCCGTCGGCATCCGCATTCTGTTCAGCGTGGCGGCGATATCCTCGTCAGACCATCGAGCGGCCATGCTGGTAATCACGGCAATGGCGTCGTCGGACGTGCGGCATTCATGTTCTCCGGAGCTCGGTTTATGCAGTCGAACCTCCGAGTGCTGACCGCCCTTCCAATGGATGATCAGAACAATCTCACGGGCAACGTCATCGATATTGGCCGTGATCTCGTTGACGAGCGACCGAAGCAACTGCTGGCGGGTGCGCATCGTCACTTGCGGACTTGCCCAAGCCGCTTGCAGATCGTCGGCGAGACCGGCAAAATCCGGAACGGTCTTACCAGCGTTGGTGGCTTTTGCGGCGCTCAACCGCGCTTCGAACTCTTGAACGCGTCGTAGGGTCGCCTCCCAGTTCTTCTCGAGCGTCGCGGCGATCAAGCGATTGTCTGGATCGCAGGCTGCGTAACGGCGCTCGGCTAAAGAGGCATCATAACGGGCTTGCTGAAGTTCCAGCTCGATCATCCGCTGTTGCTCTGCCTGACCTTCCATGTACGTCCTCTCCGCCGTAAGCGCCGCTTCGACCGCCATGGGCTCGACGGCACGGATGAGCTCAGAAGCGATCACTCTATCGGTACGTTGCCCCGCAAAACTCATACAGCGCGTCGAGTTGTAGACATCCGCGCCGAAGCATTGGTAGATGGGGTAAGGATAGCGCCCCCTATACCCAACCTTCAAGCGGCGTCCGCATCGACCGCAAGCCATTAATCCAATCAGTAAGGATCGCCCACCTCTACCGGACTTCGGCCCACCCCGACGGCCGAAATCGTTGAGGGAAAGCTGCTTCTGGTTGCGTTCGTACTCGGACCAATCGATGCCCTCATGGTGGCCCTTTAGAAGAATCTCGCAATCGCTGAGGGCGCGAGGATGTTTATAGGTTTTGTGGGCGCGTCCGTCGATGATCTCAGTGCGTTTCTCAGTCTTACCGTAGGCATAGGCTCCCGCATAAAATGGGTTCTTCAAAACCGAGATGACGTTACGATAGCGGATCGGCGTCCAATCAAACGACACTGACCGCTTACCGTCGGATGGGCGGGGGAAGTGAACTCGCTCCGCGCTGAGAGCGCGGTAGACCTGGCGACCACTTCCCTGTTGGCGAAAGCGCTCGAATATTTGACGAATGGCTTCTTGAACCCGAAGGTCAGGATCAAAACCGAGGCCAACTTCCCGGTGCCAGATGTAGCCGATTGGCACCGGAATACGCAGTTCGCCGCGACGCGCCTTGGATCGAGCCGCATCGAGCATTCTTAATCGCAAGATACCAAGTTCAAACTCGCTGATGCTGCCCTTCATTCCCAGAAGCAGCCTATCGTTCGGGCGGCAAGGGTTGTACACGCCTTCAAGATCAATGACCCTTGCCTCAACCAGCCCGCAGAGCTCAAGCAAATGATGCCAGTCACGCCCATTGCGAGCCAAACGCGACGCATCCAGGCAGAGAACGGCGCCCACATTGCCGGCACATAGCCCAGCGACGAGTTTATCAAATCCTGGGCGAGCGACCGTTCCGCTAGCAGAACGGCCAAGGTCATCGTCGATAACTTCAACGTCTCGGAATCCGCGCCGGTGGGCCTCATCGGCTCATACTGCCGCCGCTGGCTCTCAAGGTTGTTTTGGACCTGGGCTTGCGTCGATTGGCGAACATAAACCACGGCTTTGCGCTTCAATATCGAAGGCGGCAAAATATCGACGTCAGTCATTGCCGCTCTCCACCGTTATCGCGCCGGCGGCCTCCATGAGAAGCCGCGCCAACCTTACGGTGACCGCGCTTCGTTCGATGGCCTTGATCCCCTTCAGCTCCGGCGGGTCCAACAAGATGCAGAGCTGGCGCGGCCGGCGGGGCGTTAACATCAGGTCGAATGACTTCCTCATGACGGTCCTCCTGGACGACGGTGCTGTCGTCTGAAGAACTTCGCCTGAGTCTATGCCCTTCAAGCAAGCGACATAGATCTGCGAGACCCTCAATGTTTACGTGGGGCTCCCCGATCTGCATGACGGCACAAATTATCGGATCGAAGATCCAAGCCGGCAAGCAAAGCGCCACCCCAGGCGCCACTTCGGCGACGATCGTCTCCATACCTCGCCGCGTCTCATCATAAAACCGCCGCACGCGACGCCCGTAAAGCGCGTGCCAGCGATAATGGACTACAAGCTCTTGCTCGATATGGGCAGAATGTCCGCCCGACCGCATTGGGAAGAAAGGCTTGGCTATTCGCCGGCTCCGACCGTGGTGGTCAACGAGCTGCCGCCATGTACAGTTTGATCGTCACCGCAAAGATGAACCATGTCGATCCGCAGGCCTGGCTTGCCGATGTGCTTGCCCGTATCGCCGACCACCCGGCAAACAGGATCGACGAGTTGTTGCCGTGGGCTTGGAAGGCCGAAAAGGCGGCACCTATTGCGGCGGCCGCGTAAACAGTTCCCGAAACAGCTCCTCTGACCGTTGCAGGCCTTCATCCGTTAAGATCAACGACTTCGACTTGTTCACCGGATCGGCGATCAGCCCCTTCTTGAACAAACGATCCGTCGTCTCCCAGTCCAAACCCTTCCAGGCTCGATACCCGTCATGCAGCGTCAGCCACAACAGCGCCAGCACCGCATCGTCGATCTTGTCTTCGTCGATATCCATTGCGAGAGCTTATCACGTGCAAATACGAAATTAATGCGGTACTCGCCGAATGCGTACGAGGCAGCGTCAGCGCGGCCGCAAGATCTACAGCCTGCACGCCGACGAAGTTGAGTGCATCGGCAAGGGAAAGGCCCATCGCCCAGATGAATTTGGCGTTAAGGTGTCGGTAGCCACGACATTGCACCGCTCCAAGGGCGGCCAGTTCGCCCTGCACGCCATGGCACTGCCAGGCAACCCTTATGATGGCCACACCCTCGAGACCGTCATCCCCGATATCGAGGAGACGATCGGTAACGAGCTCTCCCGCATTCTGGCCGACGCCGGATACCGCGGCCACAATGCGCCCCAGAGCCACAAGCTGCGGGTCTTCACAAGTGGCCAGAAGCGCCGCGTGACGCCGGCCATCAAGCCATCAAACGTCTGATGCGAAGGCGGTCAGCCGTCGAACTCTTAGCCGGCAGGCGCATGCTCGCATGCGCCGAAAGGCCCGTCATCGGGCACCTCAAGAACGAGCGCAGAATGGACCGCAACTATCTTGCCGGACAGCAGGGCGATGCCCTCAATGCCGTTCTGGCTGCCGCCGGATCAGGCTTACTTCAACGCGCTGACACCGATGATGGTAGCAGCATAATCGAGGCGGAAATCCACTTAGCGAAACGCCCGGAACTGTTCAGACAAACCGAGCCACCTCACTTCTCTGTTGCGATCCCGCCAAATCCCCACCTAAAAACCACCCTAAAACCATAATCAGGCAAACTCTCGACGCCGACAATCATGCGCCGCCACACCGAAAACGGCGTTCTTCACGGGCGACTAAAGAAGAGCCAGAAATTTGAACCGCTCGTTTCCGCCTAACATGGTCGCTGAACTCTATCGCATCGAGGCTGAGTTGCGTTTGTTTCCCCTATCGATTGGTCGGAGGACAGGATCGATCAGCGCCCTTGATAGCGCACATGCGGACCTAGCTGAGCCACCATCTGGCTGTATCCGTCCGAGCGAGACCGCCTGTGAATATTGAGTAAAATTGTTCAGACCTGTCCTTATTCCCATGCATAAGGACAGTTGGACGGATGGAGATTTTGGGAGGAGACAGCGGGTCTCGGGTGAGCCGTATCGAGGTGATCAACACCGGTCGGCGGCGTCGCTTTACTGAGGATGAGAAGCTGCGGATTGTCGCAGAAAGCTTTGCGGGGAGAGGCCGGGCGTCGGCCACGGCGGTCAGTACGGCATCAGTCGCTCCCTGTTGAACCGTTGGCGCAAATCGGTTCGCCAAGGTTTGCACGGCCAGAAACAAACCGATGGTTTTGTGCCGGCGTTCGTCATGCCGGAAACTTTTGTGCCAGTAAAGCAGGTCACTCCACCTGTTGCGATGGAGCATCCGGTGGCGCCTCCTTCCGGCCGCATGGAGATTGTTGCGGCGAACGGCCGTCGTGTGATCGTGGACGGCAGCGTCGACGTTGAGGCGCTGCTGCGGATCATGCGGGGGCTGGAGACGTTGCGGTGATCACGCTTCCTTCCGGTCAAAATGTGCGGGTGTGGATTGCAACGGGCCATACGGACATGCGGTGTGGGTTTCCATCCCTTGCGTTGCGGGTGCAGGAGGTGCTGAAACTGAACCCTCTGGACGGCAATCTTTTTGTATTCCGCGGTCGCAGCGGATCGCTGATAAAAGTGATCTGGAGTGACGGCCAGGGGAGCTGCCTTTTTACAAAAAAGTTAGACCGCGGGCGGTTCGTCTGGCCGTCTGCGGAAGGCGGCGCGATAGCGATATCGCCTGCGCAGCTTTCTTATTTGTTGTCCGGAATTGATTGGCGCCATCCGCAGGAAACCTCTCGTCCGACGAAGGTCGGATAGCATTATTATATTGAAAATGTTGAGTGAATCTGATCAGATGGCTTCATGGTATCGAAGCCCTCCGATCTTCCTGCGGACCTTACAAGCGCCTATCGGGCGCTGCTTTCCGAGCGTGCGATCCTTCAGGCCGAACGCGATGTCGTTGCCGCCGAGCGCGACATCGTCACCGCCGAGCGGGACATCGCGGTGGCCCAAGCTGCCAATGCACAGGCCATGCTGTCGGACAGCGAGGCGCTGATCGTCAGTCTGGAACTGGCGATCGAAAAGCTCCGGCGCGAACTGCGCGGTCAGAGGTCCGAGCGCACGGCGCGTCTGAATTACAGCTCGAAGAGCTCGGTGCGACGTGAAGTCGCTTGAATAATTGTTCGAAAGGGAAAGGAGAAAATCCACGCAGAGAACCTGACGTTCCGTCGTCTGTAGCCTACCGGCACATGCGGGATTGGCAACAATCCGGTGTGAAGCTGCCGGGACAATGTAGCCGGGCCCTCGGGCCGTGCGGAAGCCGTGAGGTGGAGGCATCATCTGCGAGCATCGACGCGGATCGGGCGCTAGGCTGGGCGGTATGACCAACTCAAGTGAACTGCTGTACTCGTCGTCATCGAGAACAAGCCAAAGATGCTGACAGGCTTGAACCAAAAGGTGCACGGTCGGATGCTTCCCGCTAGTTTGGAAGCACACGGACAACATGACCGCCGGCGAAAAGGCAGGGTCTAACCCGCTCCTGTTATTCAAGTGAAACACGGTAAGCCCGTATCCCCGCCCGGCAACGGGCAGGCCGACCGCAAGGAACGCTGTCGGAGGTGCGGGTAAAGGATGTTGGAGAAAGCGAAGGCCGTGCTGCAATGGCGCGGATAGGGGTTATGGGCAACCAACATCACCCCGCCCGAAAGGGAGCAGACTTCCGACTGGTCTCTCATCGCGAGAGAACAGGCAGAACCCTCACAGGAGGAAAAGCAAATGGCGGTCATGAAAATGACTGGTGCAGCCTCCCGCGGAACGGCGGACTGGAACCAGATTGACTGGAGCAAGGTTCGACAATCCGTGCGGCGGCTGCAAGTGCGTATCGCGAAAGCAGTTCGGGAACGCCGCTGGGGCAAGGTAAAAGCCTTGCAACGGCTGCTGACCCACTCGTTCAGCGGCAAGGCATTGGCCGTGAAGCGAGTAACGGAAAATAGAGGAAAGAGAACACCCGGGGTGGACCGGACCATCTGGGACACACCCGGGAAATGCATCGGAGGATTATCGTCACTCAAACGGCGAGGGTATTCCCCGCTGCCGTTGAGGCGGGTTCATATATTGAAGCCGAACGGCAAATTAAGGCCGCTCGGCATACCCGCAATGAAGGATCGGGCGATGCAAGCACTGTAC
This sequence comes from Rhizobium sp. CCGE531, assembly GCF_003627795.1. Taxonomy (NCBI): domain Bacteria; kingdom Pseudomonadati; phylum Pseudomonadota; class Alphaproteobacteria; order Hyphomicrobiales; family Rhizobiaceae; genus Rhizobium; species Rhizobium sp. CCGE531. Next base: position 312,007 of record NZ_CP032687.1, read on the forward strand.
TTGCTTGCACTTGAGCCCGTGGCGGAGACCACAGCAGATCCTAACTCGTACGGCTTCCGGCCGTATGGGGCCACCCGCGATGCTGCCGCGCAGTGCTTCAATACACTGAGCAGTCGGCACGCAGCGGGCTGGGTTTTGGATGCCGACATCTCCGGCTGTTTTGACGAAATCAGCAAAGACTGGATCATCACCAACATCCCCACGGACAAGGTGGTGCTCCGGAAATGGCTGGACTCCGGCTACATGCAGGACGGTGCATGCTATGCGACGAAGGCAGGGACCCCGCAAGGTAGTCCGATCTCGCCGACGATCGCTAACATGGCTTTGGACGGAATGGAGGCGATGCTGCAAGCCCATTATGGCCCAAGGCGCCGCAACTGCCGAACCAAGGTTAACTTGATACGCTACGCCGACGACTTCGTCATCACTGGAGCTTCAAAGGAAGTTCTGGAGGAAACGAAGTCGATGGTTGAAACCTTCCTGTCGGAACGAGGGCTATCCTTGTCCGCAGAGAAGACCCGCATCGTGCGGGTGGAAGAAGGTTTCGACTTCCTCGGCTGGACCGTGCGCAAATACGATGGGAAGCTCCTCATCAAGCCCGCCAAGAAGAATGTGGCGGCGTTCCTGCGCAAAGTCCGGGCGATCATCAAGGGCGCCGCCGGCATGACGCAGGAGTATCTGATAGCCAGGCTCAACCCAGTTATTCGTGGCTGGGCCGGCTATCATTGCAATCAGGTGGCGAAGGAGACCTTCTGCAAGGCCAACTACCTCATCTGGGAGCAACTCTGGCGCTGGGCCTGTCGCAGACATCCGAACAAACCGCGCCGATGGGTGAAGGATCGTTACTTCGCCCTGGAAGGCACGCGCAAATGGGTGTTCCGCGCAGCTAGGAAGGACAGGGATGGAAAATGGACCTCTGTGCAGCTGCTAAACGCGGCGGACGTTCCCATCCGTCGTCATCGTAAGATACGGGCTGACGCCAATCCATTCGATCCGGCGTGGGATGGTTACTTCGCCCTACGGCGACACCAACCCTCGCCACGAGCGGATAAGCTCGATCCACGATCCCACTCCCTTTTATTATCACCGGAACCGGTGGCTCTCGTCGCTGAGGGCTTAGCAGAGGCTTGAGCTGCATGCCGGGAAACTGGCACGTGCAGTTCTAAGGGGGGTGCGGCCCGGAAACGGGCCGCGCCTACCCGACTGATGGCCGCGACGGAGGATGAAGTGGCGGCCCAGGCTGCTGCCCCCAGAACGTCGAGCGTGCGTTCGTTCACACGCAAACGGCCGGTGCGCAAACCCTGGCCAGAGGATGCCGAGCGCGAGCGCGTGGTGATCGATCCCCCGACCATCTGTGCTTGCTGCGGCGGGTCGCGCCTGTCGAAGCTGGGCGAGGATGTCAACGAGACACTGGAGGAGATACCGCGCCGCTTCAAGGTGATCGAGACGGTTCGGGAGAAATTTACCTGCCGCGATTGCGAGGCGATCAGCCAGGCGCCAGCACCGTTCCATGCCACGCCGCGCGGCTTCATCGGTCCGCATCTGCTGGCGACGATCGTCTTCGACAAATTTGGGATGCACAGTCCGCTGAACCGCCAGAGCACAAGGTTCAAATGTGAGGGCATAGACCTGTCGACCTCGACGTTGGCCGATCAGGTCGGATTTGGAGCGGCGGCCCTCATGCCGGTCTATGACCTGATCGAGAAGCATGTCTTCGCGGCCGAGCGATTGCATGGTGACGACACGACCATCCCGATCCAGGCCAAGGGCAAATGCGTAACCGGGCGAATATGGACCTACATCCGGGACGACCAGCCGTTCGGGGGAACGGCTGCGCCGGCGGCGATCTATTATGCGTCAAGTGACCGGCGCGGCGAACATCCGCAGAAGCATCTGGCCGAGTATGGCGGCATTCTACAGAGCGATTGCTACAATGGCTTCGAGCCACTCGCTGTCGCCGAGGCAAAAACGGTTCCGATCACCTTTGCCTTTTGCCACGCCCATTCGCGTCGCAAATTCTTTGCACTGGCCGATATCCAGAAGAATGCTCGGGATCACAAGCGGAAAGGCAAGCCGATCTCGCCGATCGCATTGGAAGCCGTCAAGCGCTACGACGAATTGTTCGAGATCGAGCGGCAGATCAACGGATTGAGCGCCGAAGAACGACTGGCTGTGCGGCAGCAGAAGAGCAAGCCACTGTTTGATGACATGCACGAGTGGTTGACGAAGGAACGCGCCACGCTCAGCAGATCGTCCGAGGTCATCGAGCCGATCGACTACATGCTCAAGCGCTGGGAGGGCTTTGCCCTCTTCCTCGAAGACGGAAGGGTCTGTCTTACGAACAATGCAGCGGAAAGAGCGTTGCGCGGTGTGGCGTTAGGAAGGAAAAACTGGACCTTCGCCGGTTCCCAGCGTGGGGCGATCGTGCCGCCGTCATGCTGACCGTCATCACCACATGCCGCCTCAACGATGTCGACCCAAAGGGATGGCTTGCCGATGTCTTCGCCCGCATCGCCGATCTGCCCGTCTCCCGGCTGCACGAACTGCTCCCATGGGAGTGGAAAAGGCTGCGCCAGGCCGAAAAAGCCTCTGCTCAAATCACCGCCTGAATCTTATCCGCAGCATACATCAGCAATGACCCGCGCACGCGACCCAGTTCCGCGGTTCCCGGAGTATGAATACATCTGGCTCGCGTCGCTGGCTGCTCAACTCTCTAAAGCTCTGTCTCCCGCCCTGCGCAGCCGCTCCAAATACCAGGCCCATAATAAGGAAGGCCGAAGGTTGCACAATTTACCTTTACAATGAACATCAGAGCTCACGTGCGATAACTGGCTATCAAACCGAACCTTCAAATCGACGACATCGTCTTTCACTGCTGCGATGCATGGCGCAAGCTTCAACGCCAGCTTTGGCGCGTCATGTCAATGGGCCAGGGCATGGAAAGCCCTCCTGTTACGAGGATTACTCGGCTTGTTCAAGCGACCGTCGGAGGAACAGCTCAGGGGGCAACACCTTACTACCGCAGCAGGTTTGATCTAGCAATCCCGTATGCGAGCTCGTTGCGGCTCACTGTTGTCAACTCACATAGCTCAGATAGGGCCGATATAGGGGAAACGTGATAGCTTCCGGTAGGTTGCTGATTACCGCCAGCGCGGTGACCGCGTTGTAAAAAATGACCTCTTTCGGCATGCCCTTGTCTGCCTGCGTTAGCGCATCTAATACGCTGCGATTCGTGTGAAAATCGATGTTGAAGGAAATCGAGGCCGATAAGCTGCGAACGTGATGGAGCGTTCCGGGCGGCATATAAAGGATGTCACCGGGATTTACCGTGATTACGACGGGTGTCGCTCGCTTGTACTGCGGAAAGCGCACATAGTCCGGTTGCTCCGGGTCCACATCAAACCACCGCCAACCTCGGCGTGCACAGCGGGTGGCTTGGCTGGGTGGGAGAATGGTGAACTGCTTCGCACCGAAGATTTGGAAAAATAGGTTATGGCTAAGCAGCGTATCGAAGTGGAGGGGGGTAACGGTTCCTTCCGGACCCATGAAAAACTGCGTATAGCGCCACCAGTGCCGGCGGTAAGACGAACTGACAAAGTTAACCGGGAAGGGCTGACAGTCCTCCGCCAAGCTCTCCACTAAGCCCAGTAGGGGGATGTCGTGGCAGTAGGGTGCCGCTCTCGCGTTCAATGAAGAGGCTCCATCGTGGCAAGATGGTGACTCCATTACAAACCGGGCGTATTTTGCTAGTTCCCAAGAAGAGACCTTAATCTCGCTGCCGTCGAGCGTTTTGGTGGGCACAATCATTGACCCGGCGACTTTCTCAAAATACTCAGGTGACCAGCGCTGACAGGCACTCCAGGCTGCACAGCCTCCACGTAGGAGAACCGGCCGCATGGGATCTCGGTAGTTCGTCGCAAATTCCCAGTCAAATAGCTCTGTCACTGTAGGAATCGATGACCAGCCAGAGTCTTCTAGCGGCGCCAATGAGGATGCTACTGTTTCGAGTTCAACCATTTTTAATCTCATATTTTGCGTGAATTCGTTGAGCGACGACTCCCATCGCGACCGTAGCGAATTGGCTAACCAGCAGCATGCGGTATTAACCTTTTGGACGGGTAAGTAGACCTTATATTTATGCAGGCGGCGGTCGAAACGTAGACCCGGCACTATCGAACCACTCGGGTCCCATTTCCGTATGCTTGCTCACATACTCACGAGCACTTGTCGCGGAAGGTGTCGTTTGCACCGAACTCTCTGAGCTTTGTAAACCGCATGGGATCACAATTCCCGCAGACGCCCGGGTGTACATTCATTCCTGTCATTTTCCTGTTAATTTCCGGATAGTAGGATATTCCGAATGTGCCCACCTGCTCAACTATTAGTCTTGGTAGTTGGTGTATATACATCTGAGCAGACCACCTCGGATGCGTACTGTCGACCGCGCGCATACAACTCGACCGCAAATGTCGGGATCTGGAACGATGCGCACGAGATAGGTGCTGGTTTCCATTGCTTTTGACGGATGGAGCGTGCTGAAACCAACGCATCAACGGCAGGGCGTTGCTTTTGCAAAGCAGGTAGAGACGTGGGGAAGTGACCTTCTCACCAGCAGCTTTGGGTTCGCACCAGTTGGCGACTTAATTGGCAATCGCGGTTTGCTGAACATCTGGCGTCGGGACGCTCGGCTGACCGTATGTCGGCGAGGAGATCTTGAAGATCGTCAATCCCATTTTCGGTCAGGCCTTTCATGGCGGCGATTTCTTGTGAGCAAGATAAAACCTCCACCTTCGGTGGAGCGTAAGCCCCGTCTGTGTCCATCGGTTCGGCTGCTTTTTGCAGCATAGGTTCGAATGCGAGAAGGTTTCCAGGCGCATATGGAAGCTGAATGATGGATGATGGATTTGTTGGTCGCTACGAGGTTGTTGAGCCGCGCCGCGGTAACCGGCGGTGGCCGGATGAAGTGAAGGCTCGAATTGTGGCGGAAAGCCTTGAGCCTGGTGTGCGAGTTGTGGATGTCGCGCGTCGTCACGGCGTAATAGCGAACCAGCTTTCCGATTGGCGGCGTCAGGCTCGCAACGGCATTCTGATACTGCCGCAATACTGCCGTCGGAGCGCAATGGTGTCGAGCCAGCGTTCGTGCCTCTGCCAATCGCTGCGGAGTCGCCTGAGCCTGTCACTCGTTTGTCGCTGCCGAAGCCGGCCTCCGACGGGCCTCAGGCGCAGGTTTTGACGTTGGAGATTGGCTCAGACATAGCGATACGGGGTCCTAATCTTACTGAGTCACAAAAAACGGGAGATTCGCAGTTTGCGATGATGTGCTAGCGTGGCGATTCGTGGTCAGCAGGAGCAAGCTGAGATGAATGGCCTGAGCGGAAGAAGTGAATCAGACTTTGCGGATTATGTCGAGAGGCTTGTCGATGTGATCGGCCATGCCGATCGGGCAGAGCCGCTGAAGGATTACTGCCTTGGCCTCATGCTGCCGGTGGAGCGCAAGAGTGTCGAGCCTCTGGCAGCGGTAACGGCACCGGCGAGGGTTTCGTCCAAGCATCAGTCGTTACTGCATTTCGTCGGTCAGGCGCCGTGGTCGGACGAGGCGCTTCTGCGGCGGATTGGCGATTTGGTGCTGCCGCTGATCGAGCGACATGGGCCGATCGAGGCGTGGATTGTAGATGACACCGGCTTTCCCAAGAAGGGCAGGCATTCGGTCGGGGTGGCGCGGCAATATTGTGGCCAACTCGGCAAGCAGGACAACTGCCAAGTCGCGGTCAGCTTGTCGATCGCCAACGTCGCAGCGAGCTTGCCGATTGCCTACCGGCTGTATCTACCCGAGATCTGGGCCGACGATGCCGAGCGGCGGCGCAAGGCGAAGATCCCTGACAGCGTCGCATTCCAGACCAAACCGGCCATCGCGCTGGAGCAGATCCGAGCCGCCCAGGCAGCCGGAGTGGCGCCCGGTGTGGTGTTGGCCGATGCCGGCTATGGCGTGGACGGCGCATTCCGCGCCGGCCTGTCGGCACTCGGCCTCGACTATGTCGTGGGCGTGCAGCCGACACTCAGCGTCTGGCGACCCGGCGAGGGACCATTGCCACCCGAGCCCTGGCGCGGAAAGGGGCGGCCAACCTCGCTGATGCGCCGCAGCCCCGAGCACAGCCCGATATCGGCCAAGGCGTTGGCGCAGGAACTGCCGCAAGATGCCTGGCAGATCATCGGCTGGCGGGAAGGAACCAACACTGACCTCAACTCTCGCTTCGCCGCCGTGCGCGTCAGGCCCGCGTCCAGGGATTACAAATTGACCGAGCCCCGCGCCGAGGAATGGCTGCTGATCGAATGGCCCGAGGGTGATGCCGAACCACTCAAATACTGGCTCTCCACTCTCCCGGCCGCCGCTTCGCTCGCAAAGCTCGTCAGCACCGCCAAGCTGCGCTGGCGCATCGAGCGCGACTATCAGGAACTCAAACAGGAACTCGGGCTCGGCCACTATGAGGGACGCGGTTGGCGCGGCTTCCATCATCATGCAAGCCTCTGCATTGCCGCTTACGGATTCCTCATCTCCCAAAGGGAGACGATTCCCCCCTCAGCGCCGCCCGAAACCAAAAACCGCCCGCAATCTGGCCTTCCCCAGGGTTATCGACCCCGCGGAGCCCCCGATCCGACCCGAGCGACACGTGTCGAATTCGATCGCCACAATCCGAAGGCACTTGACCGTCGCACTCAGTCGCAACCCCCAGCGATGTCCATGCTGCTCCCGGATGAAGGATCGATAAAATCCACAAATTTGTGACGCAGTAAGACTAACGATGTGCCCGTTGAACGGATCGCCGCTCTGGTGCGAGCCATGCGAGGGACGGCATGATCGTCGCGGGCCAACGCCTGCCGATCCTGATTGCAACGCGGCCGGTTGACTTCCGCTGTGGGCATCAGGCGCTGGCTCTGATGGTGCAGACCGAGTTGAAGCTCGATCCGCATTCCGGGGTGACGGTGATCTTCCGGTCGAAGCGCGGCGATCGCCTGAAGATCCTGGTGTGGGATGGCACCGGAATGGTGCTAACCTACAACGATCTGCATTCATACTGCATCTCTCTTTCGGATTCAGTTGAAGGTTTTGGCGTGTCTGGCATTTTCCTTATGGGCGGCGAGGCGATCGACGAGTTGGTTCCATCGACTGCATTGCTTTTGCGGTAAATCGCTCTTCGGAAGCTCGTACAGGTAATAGTGTCCGTTGTAGGCATGGCTGGTGACGAGGCCATGTTCAGCCCATCTGGCGAGGGTATGCTCATGGATATTGAGGTGTGCAGCCGCCTCCTTCTTTGTCAACATCCCACGATCCCGGAGTCGGTCATAGCGTGATCTCAGCTTGTATTCGCGAACAAGATAGGTGACGCGTTTGGTTGTGAAGCGGGCGTTGCGCTGGTCACGGCGCGTCACCGAGCCCGGACGGTATCCCTGATTGTTGAGAATGTCGGCGATCTCGGAAAAAATATGATCGTCGAGGAGTTTATCGATCAGTTGGATGACGTCGGGGCTCGTCTTGACCTGCTGGCTGGGCGATTTTGGGCTGATGGTGACGAGTGTCTGGGTTTTGCCGCCTTTGAAGCGAATATGAGCCTTGGTTGTGCCTCTCTTCGGTAGTTTGAGGAGGGTGACATCCTCAATGATGTGGGCAAGCAAGCGCTTTCGTTCGCGGTTCGGGGTCTCTGAATTGGTCCAGAGCTTTTTGAAGTCCGCCGTCATTGTGACCAACCGCTCGTGGACGGCCTTATTGAGGATGAATTGATCGTGCTCCTGGGCGCGCTCGCGCTCTTCGCGGGCATTAGCCAAGATGCGGAGCTTCTCGTTCCATTCCCCTTCGAGCGTGTCGGCGACAAGGCGGTTATTGGGATCGACGAGCATGAAACGGCGCTGGGCGAGATCGGCCTCGGTTTGGGCGCGCTCGATTGCGCGACAGCGCAGCCGGTCCGCCTCTTCATGTCGCGCTTCGATTTCTTTGCGGACTTCAATTGCCAGTTCGACGGCTGCCGGCGTCATCTGATCCGCGATCAACATGCCGATGGCTTCGTCGACGGGAGGAGCAGCGATCGCCTGGCACACGTGTTCTCCGCGATTGCTACGGGCGCGGTCACAAACGTACCAGGCTTCCTGTCGACCGCGTCGGGCAGCGTAGCGCATGTGAAAATGCCTGCCGCATTGCCCACACACGGCCCGTCCCTGCAGCACGCGCATCGCCGTCGAAGGCGTCAGTGGCCGAAAAACAGTCTGGCTATCGTGCAGGCGGGAGGGAAAGAGAATACCTTCCTGACGAACGGCCTTGACGGTCTGGGAGGCGGATCCGACGCGAGAGAACGTCTCAAAGAAATGAGCAATCGTCTCTCTAATTTGCATGTCCGGATCGAGAGCCACATTGCCGGAATGGTCATAGACCAGTCCGGTTGGCAGGGGGCAACGGAACTCGCCGCGCCGTGCCTTGTTGAGAATACCGCCGCGCAGCCTTGCCTTGATCACATGCAGTTCGGCCTCACTCATTGTTCCCTTGAGGCCGAGCAGGAGGCGGTCGTTGAAACTTGCCGGGTCATAGACACCGTCCTCGTCGAGGATCAGGGTGTCAGCAAGGGCGCAGATCTCCAGTAGACGCTGCCAGTCGGCATTGTTGCGCGCCAGCCGGGAGACCTCCAGACCCATGACGATCCCGGCATGCCCCATGCCGACATCGCTGACCAGCCGCTGAAATCCCTCGCGCCAGACCGCCGATGCGCCGGATTCACCCTGATCGTTATCGATGACGATAATTTGCTCCTCGCGCCAACCAAGTGCGATAGCGCGCCCGCGAAGCGCATATTGCCGCATGGCGCTCTCGGTATTGTCGATGACTTGCCGCATCGAAGATTGGCGGATGTAGAGGTAGGCGCTGCGTTCACGGTGATGGGACTGGACTTTGAGGTGTACATTCATGTTCATGGTGCTCTCCGTTGGTGGATGCTCATGGCGATGGTCGCCAGGACATGAACGACGGCGCTGAGGTCGTCGCGCGCCGGTCGGGTGGCCAATGACAGGTAAAACGGGTCTTGATCAGGGCTTGCCGCCGCAGGCAGTGCACGGGCCCATCCCCACATGCCGCGGCGCAGAAAAAGCATGAGGCCGCTACGGGCCTTGAGCGGCAGAACTTCGCCGAGAGCTGCACTGCGCAGCATCTCGTACTGGTCCGCGATGGCCGGCAATGAACATGCCGGTCCCGTGGCAACGTCTAGCAGATCGTTTTTTTTAACACCCGCTCGATCGTCCTGGGATGAAGCTCGATATCGAGTTCGTTGCGGACCATCTTGGCGAGCTCGCGTGCATGAACGGGTACGCCCGGAACCAGCCTTGCCTGCAGAAATGCCAGGACTTTGTCGTCGACCTTGTGGGGCCCGCGGGGACCCGGCTTTGCCGGCACCAGTCCAGCAATCCCACTCGTGTCGAAGTTTGCCTTGGCCTGGTAGTAGGTCGGTCTGGAAACACCATACTCGTCGGAAGCGTCCGTTACCGAGACGTTGTCGACGGAGACGCGTCGCAGCATCTCGTATTTGACCTGGACGGCGTCGCGCGGATCGAAGAACTCGCTGCCGCGGAACTTCGGGTCGCGCACCTTCTCGGAATTTGGATTGAAGGTGCCCTCGTCGATGAGGGCATCCATCTTTGATCGCTTGCCGCCGTACTTCGCAGGCATTGCGGGCTCCGGGTATGAGATCGAGCATTAATGTAATGCTAATTATACCGCACTTCTGATTTGTATCAAGGACATTCTCTGAGCAAATTAGGGAAATGTGCCGTACAAATCGGGATATATTGCTCATTGCGAGTCCTCTTGCGGCATAATCTCATTTACATTAGCGGCATAATTATCCTTACACTCCGCTCGCGACCGCGCTGCCAACCTGTCACAAAGGTGTTCCACCATGTTGGCCAATTCCATCAAGTTCGAAACCAGCAAGAGCGCCCGCCCGTTGCTCGCGGCAACTTCCGGATCAACGCTCACAAGATCAGTCCATTGAGGGGGAAGCGGCCATATGGCGCCATCGTCGGTCTGCAACAGCAAACGGCTGCCCTGTAAGTTACTTCGCTTGCCAACGCAGGGCAGCTGCCGTGCGAATAGAGGATGAAACGGATGCGTGACCCGCACTAGCTGCTGATCTGCGCTGGTTGAGGCTGCATTCTCAGATAAGGTACAAAATTCTTGAACATGGAAACTTTGCCTGGCCCAAGGTTCAGGATGGGACCATGCGTCTTTCCAGGGCTCAATATGAGGCTTTGTTCGAAGGTCTTGACTGGCGACGGGTCATGGCGCAACGGGTGACCGCGCCGTCCGCGGCGGGGTAAATATCCGGCCGCCTTTGCATTGTTTTATTTGGTTTGTGCTGCCTTGCTATAAGGCCGCATGTCATCGCCCCTTGATCTCAGCCTGTTTCCGGACCTTCCGCCAGAGGTTGTCAAAGCCTTTGCGGCGATGGAGTTCGAACTGTCGGTCGAGCGTGCTGCACGTCAACATGAGCAGGCTGTGGTTGCCGAAAGGGACGCGTTCATCGCCGAGCTGAAGGAACTGGTCGAGAAGCTTGAGGGGCAGGTTCACGACTATCGGCGCACGAAGTTCGGGCCGAAATCGGAAAAGCTCGATCCGGCGCAGATGGAACTGGCGCTGGAAGACCTTGAAACGGCGATTGCCGAAACACAGGCGCGGATCGCCGCCGTCGAGAAAAAGATCGAAGCCGGCGCATCCGATCCGGACAAGGCCGCCCCTCGCAAGGAGCGTAAGGCCCGTGCATTACCCGAACACCTGCCGCGGGTCGAGAAGGTGATCGAGCCCGACAGTATTGTCTGCCCCTGTGGTTGCGGCAACATGGTCCGGATCGGTGAAGACCGGACGGAACGGCTCGACCGGATTCCGGCACGCTACGAGGTGATCGTCACGATCCGCCCGAAATACGCTTGCCCCAAGGGTCGAACGGGCGTCGTCCAGGCCAGAGCGCCGGCGCATCTCTTGGAAGGGAGCTGGCCGACGGAAGCCCTTCTGGCTGAGATTGCCGTCTCCAAGCATTCCGAACATATGCCGCTCAACCGGCAGGCCGAGGTCATGGCGCGACACGGCGTGCCGATAGACCGCACGGTCCTTTCCGATTGGATGGGGCGCACGGGCAGCGAAATCGCACCGGTGGTCGACTACATGGCAAAACGGCTGCTGTTTGAAAGCACGCGGCTCTATGTCGACGAGACCACGGCTCCGGTGTTGGATCCGGGGCGAGGCAAGACGAAGACCGGTTATCTCTGGGCCGTGTTGCGTGACGACCGCGGCTGGAACGGTTCTGCGCCGCCGGGCGTGGTGTTCCATTATCGACCCGGGCGTAAAGGCGAATATGCCGCTGAAATCCTCGACGGGTTCAACGGGACAATCCAGGTGGATGCCTACGGTGGTTACTCTCACCTCGCCACGTCGGACCGGATGGGCGGTGATCCCTTGAAGCTGGCTTTCTGTTGGGCGCACGGGCGCAGAAAGCTGATCAAGGCCGCGCCAAAGAGTGGATCGCCCATCGTCGACGAGGCGCTGGTGCGGATCGCCGCGCTCTACAAGATCGAAGGCAGTATCCGGGGCTCAGATCCCGAACATCGCCGGGCAGTTCGACAGGACCTGTCCCTCCCGCTGGTGGACGAATTCTTCACCTGGCTGGCAGCGCAAGCCCAGCGCGTCTCACGCAAGTCCGACCTCGGAAAAGCCCTGGCCTATATGCTGACGCGGCAGGACGGATTCCGGCTGTTTCTGGACGACGGCCACGTCGATATCGACTCCAACCTGGTGGAAAACGCGATCCGCCGACCGGCCATGAACCGCCGCAATGCGCTCTTTGCGGGGCACGATGAAGGGGGCAGCAATTGGGCTCGGTTTGCCAGCCTGATCGGCACTTGTAAAATGAATGGCGTTGAACCCTACGCCTATCTGTGCGACCTCTTCACCCGCCTCGCAAACCGCCACCTCGCCAAAGACATCGATGCCCTGATGCCGTGGGCCTATGCCGCTCGCATCAAGGCCTCACAATGAGCTCGTCAGGTACTATCCGGTGAGCTCATATCCGGCCTCAGGAAACACTATTGTTGAGTCGCTGAAACTGAAAAAATCAATGGGGCGTAGACGCCGCACACGGCGGAGCCACAATGCACCTGAGAGTCACTAGCTGCGGGTCTTCACAAGCCACGACAGCGCCAGCCCCGCATCGTCGATATCCCTTGCGAGAGCTTATCACGAGCAAATACGAAATTAATGCGGTCCTCGCCGAATGCGTACTGCATCTCAAAAGCTGCTCGAGCAGATGCTTACAATTGTTCCTGTTCGCCAATGTTCGGAAAAGGTGTAATCGACCAACTGATTAGGTTAACGGCACGCTCAAGTATGATCTCGGTCTGACTGCGACTGGGTGAGGTGGCAATGACGTGTCCAATCGAGTCTCGGTCATCGCTTTTCCTGACGAACGGCGTCTTCGGTTTAAGGTACAGTTCAATCTCGGCGACACCGGGTTCAGCGGCTGCCTGCCTATCGCCATCGATCCAATCGAGGATGCCATCGGTATCAGGAACTAGGAATCGTGCGGCCGCCGTCTGCGAACGTCTTCGGCTCAAATCCCATTTCTCGCCTATGACAAGCTTGATGTGCTGATTGATGAGATCGACACCGTACGCCAGCTGAACCAGCCGAGGAGTGGTCCAACCCGGAAGACGCGGATTGACTTCAATAGCGACTGGACCTCGCTTCGTCCACCGCAATTCAATGTTCGCTGGCCCCCAACCAAGACCGAGAGCTCGTAAGCAGCTTAGTGAAACATCGGCGATGCACTTACATTGACCATCAGTTAGGGGCGCCGGAAAGATGCTCTCACGAACGACGAAATGCGGTGGGCTGCCAAACTTGGCGGTGCCAATTGCAACGACCTCATTCCCCATTGTGTCGACACTATAGTATGATCCTTGAGCGAACTCTTCGATTAGTATCCCTGGCGAAGATCGCCAGATGTGCTTACCGCCCAGCAGATAAGTCGTGTGTTCAGCCACCTCCGTGATGTTGCGGCATAATCGGACCCCGCTGCTGCCGCTGCCAGTGACTGGCTTAAGTATCACCGGCAGACCAATCTCCTCTGCAGAGCTTTCAACGTCCGTTGCATCCGTTGCCAAGCGGTAGGCAGGTATTGGAACGCCCGCCCGTGCGAGGAGTTGACGTTGAACGAATTTGTCGTAGCACTGTTCAATCGATGCTGGGTCTGGTCCGGGTAGATCGAAATGGCGGCAGAGCCTCCCAACTGTCACATAGACCGATTCATCTCGGCCCGCGAACCCAGTGATACCCGCGATGTCATAAGTCGCACGTAGCTGGGTACACTCATGAATCATTGCATCGAGATCGCCTGTATCGACACGGATTGCTTGTACCCTTTTTGCCGAAATATAGTCGTACTGAGCTGGGTCAACCGATAGAGTAATTGGTTGAATGCCAAGGCGCTGGGCAGCTTGAATATACAGAGGACCATTACCTCTACTACCTTCAACTAGGATGAGCGCTCTTCTTGCCATTTACGCGGAGCTCCGACGTTGACGCTCTGGATGATCTGAGGGCAAATTGCAAAGTCTCCCTCTCTCACTCAAGGCGTATCTTCAGTTTATGTTAGCGTATCATTGTCGGGGGGTTGCTTGTGCAAAGATTCTGTAAACTTTTGAGGGGCCTATGCAGCGTCTATTTGAAGTTGAATCTGTCAAGTTCGTCAAACGAGGCCAAGGTAGTCGGCCGCGAATTATCCGGAAGTAGTTGATGTTTCAAGTACATCGTACGCGTCCAATTAGTCGGTGTCGCAAGAAAGCTGTCGCATTGCGTCAGGAACAATGGGAGCCAACAAATGTCGAGACCTAGCGTCAGCGGGAGACCCCCCGGCTTTGCCGGGGAGGCAGTAGCAGTTTGACAGTTCCGGCAGTCCATCGATGAAGGTTTGCAGTGTCGCCACCACGCAGACACAAGGACCAACACCGATGGACGCTTATGAAAGCCTAAGCCACAGCGTATTTGAGTGCAAATATCACGTTGTGTTCATACCGAAATACCGGCGCAAGACGTTCTATGGAACATTGAGGCCGCACCTTGGAAAGGTATTCCGCCAACTTGCGCAGCAGAAGGAGTGCCGAGTTGAGGAAGGGCACCTGATGCCTGACCACGTGCACATGCTTTTGTCGATCCCGCCGAAATATGCGGTGAGCCAGGTTGTTGGCTACATGAAGGGCAAGAGTGCGATCCACCTTGCCAGGACCTATGCCGAGCGCAAACGAAACTACGCCGGGCAGCACTTTTGGGCTCGGGGCTATTTTGTCTCGACCGTTGGGAGAGACGAGGAAGCGATCAGGCAATACATTCGCAACCAAGAGAAAGAGGATTTGAGGCTGGAGTGTAGATTGAACTAAGCCGCTAATCGCGGCAATTGGTGCCCGCTTTGAGAGATGCCTCCTGTCTGAGAGGATTTGGGTGTTGCAAACCCACCCTTCAGACAGGAGATCCAGATGGCCGAGATGAGCCCTCTGCGTCGCCGGATGATCGAGGACATGACTGTCCGCAATCTATCTCCGGCCACGCAGCAATCCTATCTTTATGCAGTCGCGAAGTTTAGCCGCTATTTTGGCCGATCGCCGGATCGTCTGGGCCTGGACGACATTCATGCCTTCCAGGTTCACCTCGTCTCGACGGGTATATCCTGGTCCGGATTGAACCAGATCGTCTGCGCACTCCGGTTCCTCTATGGCGTGACGCTCGGCCAGGATACAATCCCGGAGCATATTCCGTATGCGCGAGAGCCTCGCCAGTTGCCGGTTGTTCTTTCCAGCGACGAGGTCGTCGAATTTCTGCAAGCCGTCTCCAGCTTGAAGGCGCGGGTGGCTCTGACAACAGCCTATGCCGCTGGTCTCAGAGTCTCGGAGGTCTGTGGTCTTCGTGCCAACGATATCGACAGTTCAAGAATGGTGATCCACATTACGCGTGGCAAAGGCGGCAAAGCCCGCTACGTCATGCTGTCGCCGGAACTGCTCGGGATCCTGCGCAGCTATTGGCGCTTGGCGCGGCCCCAGGACATTCTGTTTCCTGGGCGCGATCCTGACAAGTCGATCGAGCCGTCGGTGCTGCACGCAGCCTGCCGTTCGGCGGTTGCGGCGGCGGGTCTTTCCAAGCACGTCACCGTCCATACGCTGCGGCATTCCTTTGCCACTCACCTGCTCGAGAACGGCACCGATATCCGCATCATCCAGGTCCTGCTCGGCCACGCCAACCTCTCGACGACAGCGCGCTATACGCAGGTCTCTACCGACACGATCCGGTCGACGGCCAGTCCGCTCGATCGATTACGCCTGGAGGTGACGCCGCCGGAATCGTAATCGGTTGCGCTCCACCTTCGAAGTCGCCGATATCTTTCGACGACATGGGAGCTCCTACAGGCGTGAGAACGCCGGTCATCTTGGCCGCGGCGAGCGACGTGTCATGGGCGCGATCGAAGCCTGCCGCACACCAAGGCTCGGCGGGCACGTCGATGCCTGCGACGATTGCGGCAGGACCCGCATCTCCTATAATTCCTGCCGCAATCGCCATTGCCCGAAGTGCCAAGGCGCGGCCCGCAAGGAGTGGGTCGATGCACGCGTCGCCGATCTCTTGCCGGTCCCGTACTTTCATGTGGTCTTCACGCTACCATCAGGCATCGCCGAGATCGCCTTTCACAACAAGGCGGTCGTCTATGCATTGCTGATGCGGATCGCAGCCCAGACGCTGCAGACGGTCGCCGCCGAGCCCAAGCGGCTGGGTGCCGAGATCGGTATCATCGCCGTGCTTCACACCTGGGGCCAGGCCATGACCCACCATCCCCACGTCCACTGCGTCGTACCCGGCGGCGGTCTCTCACCGGATAAGTCAAAGTGGATCGCATGCCGGCCGGGCTTCTTCTTGCCTGTCCGCGTGCTGTCGCGGCTATTCCGGCGGCTCTTTCTGACGGCCCTTGCTGACGCCTTCGCTCACGGTGAACTTCGCTTTTCCAACGCGCTTGCGCACCTTGCCGACCCCGCCGCTTTCACCTGCCATCTCGCGCACGCTCGTCGCAGTGAATGGGTCGTCTACGCCAAGCCGCCTTTCGGCGGCCCCGACCAGGTGCTCGCCTATCTCGGCCGCTACACCCATCGTGTTGCCATCGCCAACAGCCGCATCGTCGAGGTCAATGACGGCCATGTTGCCTTCCGATGGAAGGATTACCGTAGCAATGGTCGCGACCGCGAGAAGATCATGCGCCTTAACCCGCACGAGTTCATCCGCCGCTTTCTTCTGCACGTGCTCCCTGACGGCTTCCACCGCATGCGCCACTTCGGCTTTCTCGCCAATAGCCACCGACGGGATCGGATCGGTCTCTGCAGGGAGCTCCTCTACACGCCATCACCAGCAGGCGAGCAACCCCAGACCGGCAAATCACAGCACGGGCAGTCCTACGAATGCCCCGACTGCCGGCGTCCCATGCGCAGGACCGGCATCAACGTTGCGCCTGTTTCACCGCCGCAGCCGTCATCGTTCAGGTGCGATACGTCATGATGTCCGGCAAGCCGAATACTGGCCAATATATTCATAAAACCAAACGCCTTTCCGGCGCGCGATACCGCTTGACCCTGGCCACCCCGAAAGACCGACAGGGTGCATTGAGAGTGCAAAAATCGCCGCCAATCGCCCGGCAATCTGCTGGCGACGGTCGCCAGATCAAGCCAAAATTCGGTAGTGCGACCGCCGCACGCGACCAATTTGATATCGCCGTCAAACAACGTGCTCTACTATTCCCATAACAGCGCCAAACAACCCGCGCCTTACTTCAATCCGGCTTATGTGAGGTCGCTCGAGCTTGCCGCGACGACGGATGCGACCTCACATAACCCTCCAGATTCCGATGATTTACCGGACGGCGTTCCAATCAAAAACCGGACACGATTCCGAGAATTAGCCGGACGCGATTCCGATTTGATACCGGACAGTTTTTCAACGTAAGCAGTGCCCCTGGGTCAGCAACCTTGGCATGCATTTCCTTTTGAACTTGAGGAGATGGCATGTCGAAGAGACGAAGGCTGACCATGAGACAACTACGACATTTGCTTCGACTGCGATCAGACGGCGTGAGCGTTCGCGATATTGCCGATCTGCTCGGGATTGCCCGCAGCACGGTGCAGGACGGGATCGGGCGGGCTGCGACGGCAGGGCTGTCATGGCCTTTGCCTGCCGATCTGACTGACGACGTCCTGGAAGGCAAACTTTTCGCCCGGCAAGGCACCAAACAAGGGGTGCGGCGACTACCAGAGCCGGATTGGAGCGTCATTGCGGTCGAGCTGAAGAAGCCCGGCGTGACGCTGACGATCCTGTGGGAGGAATACCGGGCGATTCATCCGGATGGCTACGGGTTCAGCCGGTTCTGCGACCTGTTCCGCGGCTTTGAGCGACGTCTGACGCCAACGATGCGGCAGATCCATATCGCCGGCGACAAGGTGTTCGTCGACTATTCCGGCAAGAAGCTGCCGATCGTCGATCGCAAGACCGGCGAGATCCGCGAGGCGGAGATCTTTGTCGGCGTGCTTGGCGCATCGAGTTATGCGTTTGCAGAAGCAACCTGGACCCAGACCCTACCGGATTGGATTGGCTCGCACGTGCGCATGTTCGCCTTCTTCAGCGGCGTGCCGCGCCTTATCGTTCCGGATAATTTGAAGTCCGGCGTCAACAAGGCGAGCTTCTACGATCCAGAGATCAATCGCAGTTATGGCACCATGGCCGCCTATTACGGCGTCGGTGTCCTCCCCGCACGACCGAGGCGCCCGAAAGACAAGCCAAAGGTCGAGGCCGGCGTTCGTTTTGCCCAAAGCTGCATCCTCGGCCGGCTGCGTAATCAGACCTTCTTCTCACTGGAGGAAGCCAATGCCGCGATCCGCGGAGCCGTCGAGCGGATCAACACGCACGTAATGAAGCGGCTTGGCAAAACCCGCCAGGAGATGTTCGAGACCATGGAACGCCCGGCACTGGCGGCTCTTCCGGCGGAGGCTTACGAATACGCCGAATGGAAGCTGGCGCGGGTGTCGACTGACTATCACGTCGAGTTCGAGCACTATTTCTATTCCGTGCCCCATGCGCTCATCCGCCAGCAGGTGGATATCCGGGCCACGAGCCGCACAATCGAGGTCTTCTTCAAAGGCAAGAGGGTTGCGGCCCACCAACGCCGTTACGGCGGTTCCCGCCACGGAACCGACCCCGACCATATGCCCAGTTCGCACCGCCGTTACGCAGAATGGTCTCCCGAACGCTTCCAGCGCTGGGGTGCATCCATCGGACCTCACACAGAGGGGCTGATCATCGCCATCCTGGCCAACCGTCCTCATCCAGAACAAGGCTTTCGAACTTGCCTCGGCGTGCTGAAGCTCTATCGGGCAATTCCCACGATGCAGGCCGAAGCGGTGTCCGCCCGTGCCGTCGAGATCGGTGGACTGACCTGCAAAAGCATCAGCGCCCTCATCAGCACCTACAAGGCACCAAGACATTCCGCCGAAACCGCCGCCGTCGGTGAGCATGCCAATCTTCGCGGCAAAGCCTACTTTCATTAGGAGACAATCAAAAATGCTGACCAATCCCACCGTCGATACTCTGTACCAACTCGGCCTTTCCGGCATGGCCACCGCTTTCCAGGACCTGGAGAAGCAACCGGAAGCGAGAAGCCTTCAGCATGGCGAATGGCTCGCGATCTTGCTCGAACGCGAGCAGACCACGCGCCGCCAGAAACGCTTCGAGGCACGAGCCCGCGCGGCCAGGCTCCGTCATGACGCCCAGGTCGAGAATGTCGATTTCCGTGCAGCACGCGGTCTCGACCGTAATCTCTTCCTCAAGCTTTCGACCTGCGACTGGATCAGACAGCGGCACTCCTTGCTATTGATCGGACCAGCCGGCGTCGGCAAAAGCTGGCTGGCCTGCGCCCTCGGCCACAAGGCGTGCCGTGAGGATCTTTCCGTCGCCTATCACCGCGTGCCCCGGCTCTTTGCCGCGCTTGCCTTGGGACGAGGCGACGGTCGCTACGCAAAGGTGCTCAAGAGCTTGGCCAAAACCGATCTCCTGATCCTGGATGATTGGGGCCCCGAGAAGCTCAGCGACGAGCAACGCCGCGATCTCCTGGAGATTGTTGAGGATCGCTACGAGAAGCGCTCGACCATCGTTACCAGCCAAATCCCGGTGGACCACTGGTACGATATGATCGGAAATCCCACGATCGCCGACGCCGTGCTGGATCGCCTCGTCCACAACGCCTACCGCATCGAACTTTCCGGTGAGAGCCTGCGCAAACATCGAAACCTGTCAGCCGAGGATGCAACTCAGGCTTGACCAGCCTGATATTCGCCGACAATGATCAACTCAGACCCAGAGACGCTCTACACCGTCCGGCTTCGCCTCGGAATCGCGTCCGGTAAAACGCTGGAATAAGCGTCCGGTCAATGATCGGAAACCCCGTCCGGTTTCATTGGAATACACAGCTGGAGCAACTTGAAATGTGGAAATGATCCGCCTTTAGGCGGTTCCAGCCCGTCGGGACGCAATTGCGTTCCGCTCAAGCCGCTTTGAGCGGCTCATATCCTAAAGCCCCCGGCTTTGCCGGGGGATATTTACTGAACGGCGCGAGACGGGAGCAGGATCCGTTCCGGTCTCGTCTTGATCAGATCATTGATCTGAAGCACGAACTTATCTGGTTGGCGCAGACAATCGATTGGCCGTTCTAGAAGAACGATATGGTGAGATTTATTCGGATGGAGCCGGTATGCCGCCACTACCTCGACAGCCTCTCCAGTATTTCTGCGGCGGGACATTCTTCCAACACACATTGCCGTTCGATCGTTCGTCGCTGATGGCAGCGCAAATGCAGTTTGTCGCATGGCTGGCGCCAACGCATGGGCGAGTAGCGGATAAAGGCGCTTCTGCAGGACAGCTCTTGGTGGCGTCAAGACCGGTGCGATGAAGCCGTCGGACACGCGGCAGGCGATCGTCGATACAATAGTCCAAGAACATGATGTTTCCGACCGCCGCCAAGCTCATTGACCGGGCACGGAGCGGCTCGTGTGGCTGGCTCGCAGGGTGGCGCTCGATCTGCGCCAGACGGCTGGGCAAATTCGCCCTGATCCAGCACCAGCGGTGTGCCCATGCCAAACAGTTCAGGCGGGCTGGGGGTGCTGCGCAAGCTAAGGACCTATCTCGGGCGAACGATCCGCGACATCTCACGCCGACGAAGTCGAATGCATCCGTAAAGGCAAGGCGCACAAGCCTTACGAGTTTGGCGTCAAGTCTCGGTGGCCTCGATACTGAACCGCTCTCCAAAGGCGGCCAGTTCGCCCTCCATGCCATGGCACCGCCAGGCAACCCCTATTATGGGCGCACCCTCGAGACCATCATCCCCGACATGGAGGAGACGATCGGCAACGAGTTGTCCGCATCCTGGCTGATGCCGGATATCGCGGCCACAATGCACCTGAGAGTCACAAGCTGCGGGTCTTCACAAGCCACAACAGCGCCGCGTGACGCCGGCCATCAAACGACAGATGCGACGAGAGCCAGCCGTCGAGCCCGTCATCGGCCACATCAAGAACGAGCATCGGATGGATCGCAATTATCTCGCCGGACAAAAGGAGATGCCGTCGATGCCGTTCTGGCTGCCGTTGGCTACAACTTCTTGCTCCTGCTCAGGTGATTCAGAGACCTGCCTGCTCACCGTCATGCTTTTGGCGTCTCTGCACCAGCGGCGCATGCTTCCTGAAGATCTCAACGTAAAAACTGGTTCTGCCGCACGGCGGGAGAGTTCATCATCGCCGTCCACGGCACTTCCACAGGGAATGATTTGGTAGTTTGCATTGGCGCCCACAGATCTCATCCTTCGGGCAGATCGTCCAACCAACAGGCGCCTTCGAGGTTCGGCCGGGAAAAGATCTTTCCGATCTTTTCTGAAGCCTTGTTTTGGTGATATCGCATATAGACGCGGCCATCAGTTCCAAAGTCGAGAATCTCGATCTTACCTGTGTAATGCGACATGATGTATTTAAATGTCTTTTGAATGCCGCTCAGGCGTTGGTTGATGCCATGCGAAATCTCCAGGCCGCGGCGCAGTGGAACCTGAAAATGCGATGCACCTTTCACCGGCCTGCCTTGAAATAGGTAATATGGGCGGACACCCATATGGTGACACTTGGCGAAGGTCGCGGCCAAAATGTCGGGGTCATCGTTGACTTTCGCGAGAAGCACGCACTGGTTTAGGAACTGCGTACCACGCGCCCGCAATGACCGAATGCTTCGCTCCGCGTCGGCCGAAATTTCGCCGATATGGTCAAAATGCGTAACGATCACTGCGGATTTTCCAGCTACATGGATCCGTTCGAACAAGGCCACTAGAGCAGGATCCTCAAACCTTTGGGGCGTGTAGGCGAGCATTTTTGTGCCAAAACGAATGGAATTCAGATGTGGGAATGGCAGCAGATGATCAAGAATTTCATGGAGGCTGGCGGTGTTGAGCACGAACGGGTCACCTCCTGATATCAGGACGTTCGTCATCTCAGGATGAGCTCCAATGTATCGCGCAATCTGCCCTAGGTCAGCTGCGATTTCATCTGAGTCCTTGCCAACAATGCGTTTGCGGAAGCAATAACGGCAGTATGAAGCGCAGCGGTCCGTTGCAAGCAACAATCCTGTTTGCGCGTACTTGTGCTGAAACCCGGGCGCGACCGTGTTTTCGTGCTCTCCGCTGGTATCCAGAGTGCCGGGACCGTTGAACTCTTCGAATGAGGGCTCGACGATGAATTTAAGCTGATCATAATGACCACTGTTGATGATCTGTTCACGATAGAATTTTGTAACACGATAACGCGTGATGCTGTTTGCTTCCACCTCGGCGGGGGTGACTGCGCGTGCCCCCTCAATGAAATTTATGATCTTGGACGACAACAGCGGGTCCGAACTGATGAGCGGAGCCACTTTTAATTGTTTTGTCGTCTTACCTTGGATAGTTCGAGTGGTCTTCATCTAGAGCCCTTAATTAAAGAAGGCGAGAGGCAATTGTCGTACGGTTCTTCGTTATGCACCTGCAATCAATGTGCCGTCGACGATCTGATTGCTGTCAAAGTGACGCAAAGTCAGGTTACGCAGGCGTCCACAGAATACGAGGGTCTTCAGGGTGTCAGG
The DNA here is from genome assembly GCF_003627795.1 of Rhizobium sp. CCGE531. Lineage (NCBI taxonomy): Bacteria > Pseudomonadati > Pseudomonadota > Alphaproteobacteria > Hyphomicrobiales > Rhizobiaceae > Rhizobium > Rhizobium sp. CCGE531. The sequence goes on from NZ_CP032687.1 coordinate 334,262, forward strand.
GCCAGAACAGAAATGGACCCAATTTGACACGGCCAATGTAAGGAATGATTGAGCCGTTGTTTTTCGAAGCACCATCTGATGTTGTTGCCGCCGCGCATGTCATGCGCTTGTCTTGCGGCGTGCTGATTTTTTGGCGCGCGTGGCTGGGGCTTGGCTGGACGCGCTTCTCGCTCTTTCCATAGACGTAGACGCCTGCGTAGAAAGTTTGAACCGCGCCGGGTTTGCCGGAGGCCGTTTGGTTTAAGTTATGCGGCCATGGCTGGCGCGTCCAGCATGGCATAGTAACGTTCTTCGGCTTCGGCAGGCGGAATGTTTCCTATGGGCTCCAGAAGACGCCGGTTGTTGAACATGGGGTAATCGCGGTGCGATCCCCTCTGACAACCAAGTTCATTGCGGGGTGGTTGCCCCCCGATAAGATGGAAAAACGGGCTCACGATCTGCACCAGGCCCAAGCATCGAATGGAGAGCAACCATGGAACAGTATATCGGCCTTGATGTTTCGCAGAAAGAGACCGCGATTTCGATTCGGCAAGGCGGCTCGCGGATTTGGCGAGGCAAGTGCGCATCAGATCCCACAGTCCTGGCAGCAATTATTCGCAAGCAAGCACCCAATGTGAAGCGCGTGGTTTTCGAGACGGGTCCACTCTCGACATGGTTCTACCACGCGCTATCGTCTGAGGGATTGCCTGTGATTTGTATCGAAGCGCGCCACGCGCAGAAAATTTTGAACGAAACGCTAAACAAGACCGATGCCAATGACGCGGATGGATTAGCGCAATTGGCCGAGGCCGGCTTTTACAAGGCTGTTCGCGTGAAGGGCTTCGATGCCATGCTGACCCGCACTTTGATCGGCGTTCGCAAGCAGGTCGCGGGCATGTCGATCCAGCTCAGCAACCAAATCCGTGGTGTGATGAAGACGTTTGGCCTCATCGTGCCAAGGAGCAAAGGCCAGGTATTCGAGGGCACGTTCGAGAACTGCTCGCCGGCAACGACAATCTGGCCAAGGTGATATTACCTCTGGTCGATGCATGGCGCGACATCCGCAAGCATGTTGCCAACTTGGACCGGCAGTTGCTGGCAGCGGCGCGCAACAGCAAGGCAGCCAAATTACTGATGACAATCCCGGGTATCGGCGCCATCACCTCGCTGTCGTTCTCATCCGCGATTGAAGATCCGGACAACTTCAAGCGATCTCGCTCTGTCGGCGCCTGGCTCGGATTGACCACGAGACGATATCAATCCGGAGAAATCGATTACGACGGCCACATCTCCCGTCGTGGAGATAGCCACTTGCGAAGCCTTCTCTACGAAGCGGCGATGGTGATGCTCACGCGAACCAAGTCCCGAAATGACAGTAGCCTCAAGGATTGGGGCTCAGGCTTCGAGAGCGTCTCGGTATCAAGCGTGCCGCCGTTGCAGTGGCGCGTAAGTTGGCCGTCATCATGCACAGGATGCTGAAGATGGGAGAGCCATTCAACCGGTTGGTTGTCGTTCCCGCATAATCCGAGGCCCTAAAAGTCAGAAATTCTGCGCGTCACGATCGTCGCGTGAGAGGTCCCTGCCGCGGACGTGGGTCTGGTCATTCCGTTTAGATTGGATGCAGTTCCTAAAACTGCGTGTTGAACATAGGAAGGCCATTCCTGCGAAGACCATGATGCGGCGGCTCCTGCCGACCGCGGAAACAACCCCGCTCCCGGCCGGTGATTATCCTCACACAAAATCTGGACGAACGGGCTTGACCTGTGCGATGCGATTAAACAACCAATCCACCCATTCGAGTGTGGCGAACTCCACGGCTTCGAAATTGCGCCATGGTCCCCGCCGATGGATGACCTCGGCCTTGTAGAGGCCGTTGATCGTTTCGGCGAGAGCGTTGTCGTAACTGTCGCCGACGCTTCCAACGGAAGGCTCGATGCCTGCCTCCGCCAGCCGTTCGGAATACTTGATCGATACGTATTGAACACCCCTGTCGGAGTGGTGGATGAGACCACCGCGATGGACTGGCCGCCGGTCATGGAGTGCCTGGTCCAGGGCATCGAGGACGAAACCCGCATGAGCGGTTCGGCTCGCCCGCCAGCCGACGATGCGGCGGGCGAACGCGTCGATCACGAAAGCGACGTAAACGAAGCCTTGCCAAGTGGCTACATACGTGAAATCGGAAAGCCACAACATGTTCGGCGCGGGAGCGCAGAACTGGCGGTTCACGCGGTCGAGCGGACATAGAGCGGCCTTGTCAGACACGGTCGTTTTGACGGGCTTTCCACGGATAATGCCCTGAAGACCCATCATTCTCATAAGCCGAGAAACAGTGCATCGAGCTATGTCGAAGCCTTCCCGCTGCAACTGCCGCCATACTTTCCGCACGCCGTAGACTTGGAAATTCTCATTGAACACTCGGCGTATCTCGACCTTCATGGCCGCGTCGCGACGAGCGCGGGCCGACAGGCGGTCCACGTCCGTGCGCTTGGCGATGGCGTCATAGTAAGTGGACGGGGCAATCGGCAGCAGCCTGCAGATCGGCTCGACCCCGAACTTTGAGCGGTGTTCGTCGATGAAGGAAATCATCGCTTCAGTGGGCGGTCGAGCTCCGCCTGGGCAAAATAAGCCGACGCCTTGCGCAAAATCTCATTGGCCTGTCGAAGCTCGCGGTTCTCCCGCTCAAGGGCCTTCATCTTCTCGGCGACGTCGCTTGGAAGGCCTGCTCGTTTGCCGCTGTCAACATCGGCCTTCTTCACCCACTCATGCAGCGTATGTGCCGAGCAGCCAATCTTGGCGGCTATGGATGAAACTGCCGCCCACCGGGATGGATGCTCGGCCTCATGGTCCAAAACCATGCGGATGGCTCGGTCACGAACTTCAGGTGAAAATTTGTTGGTCGTCTTGCTCATATCGGCTCCACTTTCTCACGAGTTGGAGCCTCCGGCAAACCCGGCGCGGTTCAGTTCTTGAGGATGCCGATCACATTGCGATAACGGACTCATGTCCAGACGAAACTGGTCATACGCCCTTCGTCCGACGGCCGTGGGAAGTGAATCTGATCTTTCGTCGTAGACAGCAGCACCTGGCGTGCGTTGCCGTGTTAGTGGAAGCGGGCGAAGATGGATCGGATCACATTTTGCAGACGCAACTCGGGATCAAGCCCAAGCCCCGCCTCTCGACGCAAAATGTAGCCGAACGGCACAGAAAGGCGCAATTCGCCGCACCGCGCTTTCGATCTGGCGGCATCGAGCATTCGAGTTCTTAGCACGCCCAATTCGAACTCGCCTGCTGCCGTTCAACTTCGCCAGAACCGAGGCCGCCTGACACGATACGGTTCCAAACGTTGAGCCGATACCAATCAGCGTGTTGGCGTCAACATGCAGCGAAAGTCACGCTTACGACGAAGGCAGGATGCCGATCGGCAACAATTTGCTGGAACGTGATATCAGAATCTTCGCCACTGGAAGAGAGTTGGCTCGTCTGTCTAGCGACACGGTCCAGGGTGCCAAGGCCAGCGACGTCATTTATAGCCTGATACTGACCTGTCGTGCCTGCCGTGTCGGACCTTCGCCTGGTTGCGGCACGTCCTCACCGCTGCTGCGGCGCCCCGACGATGCCAATATCGTATCCCCACGCCGAGGACCGCCTTGCTTTGTCACGGTGATAGCGATGTTTTGCTGAGGTGAGCGGTATCGCCACGTTGCTAACAACGAGGATAACGACGTGTCTATCCATCAGCTTGAGATTTTGGCGGGCAGTATGCGGCGCCGGAAGTTCACACGAACTTCCAAGGAATCGATCGTTTCGGAGACGCTGACTGGCGAGATGACGGTGACGGAGGTTGCGCGACGTCACGACGTTGATCGGTCACTGGTTTATCGGTGGCGTCGTGAGCTTGGTGTTGCAGAGAGAGCGGAAGAGCCGCGCGCCTTCGTTCCGGTGAAGGTACAACAGGCGCCGGACTCGGCAATGGGAATGCCGGCTGCGACGGCGTCTTCTGCGATCGAAATCCATGTTGGCCGGGGCCGGTCGGTGCGGGTCACTCGTGACTTTGATGCCTCGACGTTGTCGCGCGTGCTTGATGTGCTGGAGGGACGATGATCCCGATCAGTTCGAACGTCAGAGTGTGGATTGCCAGCGGTCACTGCGATATGCGCAAGGGTATGCAGGGGTTGGCTCTCATCGTGCAAGAGGGGCTTAGCCGCAATCCGTTCCAGGGCGACGTTTTTGTTTTCCGCGGGAGAAATGGTCGATTGATCAAGGCCCTATGGCATGACGGTGTCGGACTATCGCTTTATGCCAAACGGCTCGACCGAGGCCACTTTATTTGGCCGGCGACAGTGGACGGAGCCATTGCCCTTACAGCCGGGCAGATGTCCTACCTTCTTGAGGGAATAGACTGGCGAAATCCGCAACAGACATGGCGTCCGACGAGCGCCGGATAGGTGCATTTTGCGGCTCGAACCTTGAAGAAAAGCTATGCAAATCAGTGGTTTGTGGTTTGATCCGGACATGGAAAACGGCCTGGAAAACCACTCCGATTATGCCGCTGCACTTGAAGCAGAGCTGGTCGTGGCGCGTGCGGAGCGCGCCGTTGCCTTAGCCGAACTTGCCGTCGCCAAAGCCAAGGAAGCGGACGATCAAGCCACCATTCTGCGTCAGAAGGTCCATATCGAAAAGCTGCAAAGGCAATTGCGTGGTCAGAAATCGGAGCGGACTGCCAGGCTGATCGCTCAAATGGAGCTGATGCTCGAGGATGCCGAGGCGGCGGCCACCGAGGATGAACTTGCCGCTGAAATGGCCATTGCTGCGGCCGCCCCCATTGCTGTCGCCGGCTTCACACGCAAACGCCCCGTTAAGAAGCCATTCCCCGATCACCTGCCGCGCGAGCGTGTCGTTGTGCCCGGTCCGGTCGCCTGCAGCTGCTGCGGTAGTGACCGGCTGCGCAAGCTGGGCGAAGATGTCACCGAGACGATGGAGAGCATTCCACGCTCCTGGAAAGTCATTCAGACGGTGCGCGAGAAGTTCACCTGCCGCGACTGCGAGAAGATCAGCCAGGCACCGGCCCCATTCCACGTCATTCCCAGAGGCTGGGCAGGTCCAAGCCTTCTGGCGATGATCCTCTACGACAAATTCGGCCAACACATTCCCCTTAATCGTCAGGTGGAACGATTTGCGCTTGAGGGCGTGTCAATCAGCCTGTCGACGGCAGCCGATGCTATCGGTTCTTGTTGCCATGCCCTTGATCCAATCCTGAGGCGGATCGAGGCTCACACCTTTGCAGCCGAGCGGATTCACGGCGACGATACCACGGTTCCGGTTCTCGCAGCCGGCAAGACCGATACTGCTCGGATCTGGACATATGTGCACGATGATGCCGCGTTCGGTGGCACGGCGCCGCCGTCGGCGATGTTCTATTATTCCCGCGACCGCAGCGGTGACCATCCGCAGGCGCATCTGGCCGGCTATTGCGGCATCCTGCAAGCAGATGCCTATGGCGGTTATACCAAGCTCTATCTTCCTGATCGCAGTCCATGTCCGATCTATGAGGCAGCGTGCTGGGCGCACGCAAGGCGACCATTCTTCATCATGGCCGATCTCGAGGCCAATGCCCGGCGCAAGGCTCAGGGCAAACCCGCTGCCGTCATCTCACCAATCGCCATCGAGATGGTGCGCCGGATCGATGCGCTGTTCGAGATCGAACGTCAGATCAATGGCCAGACGGCCGATGAGCGCAAGGCGACGCGTCAGCAGCATAGCAAGCCACTGATCGCCAACATGGAGCGGTGGGTGCGCGAGCAACGTGCCAAGCTGTCTCGCGACAATGATCTGGCCAAAGCGTTCGACTACATGTTGAACCGCTGGGTATCGTTTACTCGTTTCCTCGACGATGGCCGGATCTGCCTGTCGAACAACGCGGCAGAGCGTTCGCTGCGCGGAATTGCATTGGGAAGAAAGGCTTGGCTATTCGCCGGCTCCGACCGTGGTGGTCAACGAGCTGCCGCCATGTACAGTTTGATCGTCACCGCAAAGATGAACCATGTCGATCCGCAGGCCTGGCTTGCCGATGTGCTTGCCCGTATCGCCGACCACCCGGCAAACAGGATCGACGAGTTGTTGCCGTGGGCTTGGAAGGCCGAAAAGGCGGCACCTATTGCGGCGGCCGCGTAAACAGTTCCCGAAACAGCTCCTCTGACCGTTGCAGGCCTTCATCCGTTAAGATCAACGACTTCGACTTGTTCACCGGATCGGCGATCAGCCCCTTCTTGAACAAACGATCCGTCGTCTCCCAGTCCAAACCCTTCCAGGCTCGATACCCGTCATGCAGCGTCAGCCACAACAGCGCCAGCACCGCATCGTCGATCTTGTCTTCGTCGATATCCATTGCGAGAGCTTATCACGTGCAAATACGAAATTAATGCGGTACTCGCCGAATGCGTACCCAATATCGAGGATCTGCTGCCCTTCAACTTCAAAAGCCAGCCAGCATAAGCCGCCGCTCTTCAAAACGATTTACGACGTGCACTGAAAAGAGCGCTACCAATAATCAGCAATGCAGGACGATTATTGAGCCTGCGGTAGGTTGTTGCCACAAGTGTGGCGGTCGCTCCTATCCCTTGCAAACGGGACAAACCAGGTTGATGGGCCACCGTTCTCGATGGCCGACAGCGGGTAAGATTTGTTTCCCTTCGCGATGATCATGTTACACCCGGCATCCATGGCGATCCTTGCTGCCATCAACTTCGTCAGCATGCCACCCGAACTATGACGAGAGACGGAATGACCGGCCATGGCCTCTATTTGGGGGGTAATGCGTCGCACCTCTGTGATCAAACGGGCCGACGGGTTGTCGTGTGGATCTTCCGTGAAGAGGCCATCTATGTTGGAAAGCAAAATAATTATGTCAGCCTGCACCAACTCTGCGAGCTGGGCCGCCAAACGATCATTGTCGCCAAAACGGGTTTCGGCAGTTGCGGTTGTGTCGTTCTCATTGATAACGGGAACGGCGCCAACTTTGAGGATTTGTCGAACAGTTGACAGAACATTGAGTCGGCGATGCGGGTTGCGTAGATCTTCGCCCATCAATAGTATTTGTCCGAGTCCAAATCCAAACCGTTTTAAGCTCTGTTCGAAGGCAAGCATGAGTCGAACTTGACCGATGGCTGCAGCCGCTTGTCGCTCTTCACTTCTCAGAGGAACGTCAAACTCATTGAAGTGACGTGACCCAACCGCGACAGCACCGGAGGTCACGATGATCACCTGCTGCCCACGTGAGAAAAATCGGACCACATCTTCTATCATCGTTTCAAGCCAAGAACCGCGAATGTCTCCGGTTTCTCCGTCGGCAATTAGTGCAGAGCCAATCTTCACGATTATTCGATGAGCGGAAATTAATTGCGCCGTGGTCATCAAGTGTTGCCTCGCTAAAAGGAACGCACGTCTCTGCAATCTACACTGGGCAACTCAATATTCATTGCGAATTGCCCTTTACCTAGAGCCTTTGAGGCTGCTGGAGGAGTTTAACGGCACGGCGTGTTCTTCTTCGCCAGAGGTAGAGAATGGCGTGATCGACCAATCGATTAGACCGACCGCATGCTGAAGTATGGCCTTGGTCTGTGCAAAGCTGGATGAAGCGGCGATCACATGTCCTATGCGGTCCCGGTAGTCACCTTTCCTGACTATCTGCGTCTTAGGCTTAACATAAAATTTGACCTCTACAACGCCCGACACGGCAGCCGCCCGACTGTCGCCGTCGATCCAACTGAGGGTGCCATCGCGATCAGGGAGTAGGAATCGCACGGCTGCAGTCTGGAGATACGTGGTGCGTAAGTCACATTCCACGCCGGTGGCAAGCTTAATGTGCTCGGTTACGAGATCGACACCATAAGCAAGATGAGCCCGCCGAGGATAGGTTCCGCCCGCAATACGCGGATTGACTTCTATTACAACTGGGCCACGCGTCGTCCACCGCAATTCAATGTTGGTTGGCCCCCACCCAAGTCCCAGAGCTCCCAAACAGCGCAGCGCCACGTCGGAGATTCGCTCGTGCTCGTCGTTAGTCAGCAGGGCCGGAAAGATGCTCTCACGAAAGAGAAAATGTGGTGGATGATCGAAATCGGCGGCGCTAATCCCAATGACCTCATTTCCCATCGTGTCGGCTTCATAGAACGGGCCCTGTGCGAATTCTTCGACCAGGATCTTCGGTGAAGACCGCCATGTATGCTTCCCACCTAAAAGATGGGCCGTATGTTCGGCCAACTCGGCGACGTTTCGGCACAGTCGAACACCGATGCCGCCGATACCCCCGATCGCAGGCTTGACCACCACTGGCAGGCCGATTTCCGCGGCACAGCTTTCAACCTCCGCCGCGTTAGTGGCCAGGCGATAAGCAGGTATCGGAACGCCTCCATCAGCGAGCAGGCGACGTTGAATGAATTTGTCGCAACATTGTTCGACCGAAGCGGGGTTTGGTCCCGGTAAATCGAATTGCTGGCAGAGCTTTCCGGCGGTCGCGTAGACCTTCTCCTCGGCGCTTGTAATGCCAACAATTTCGTAGGTCTTACCCAGCCGAGAGCATTCGTTGATCAGCGCATGGAGATTGTCTGTATCGACTTGGATTGCTTCAACACCTCCCGCTGCGAGATAGGGGTACTGAGCTGGATCGGTCGATAGGGTAATTGGATGAAGGCCAAAACTCTTGGCAGCTTGGACATATTGCTCACCAGTACCATGTCCGTTGCCTTCAAGCAGGATGAGCGCTCTTCTTGCCATTGACTGCTGACCCTCCGTTGCGGGATTTGCGGCGGTCCGAGCGTATCCGCATCAACCTTGCTAGCTACGCCCGGCCACAGATCTGCAGTGAACGTACCATCCTCAGCGAATTGCGGACGTAAAGATCTTGTAAATTTTTTGTTTGACGGATCTAGGTGTGCGATGTTTTGATCGGCGCACGGTGGAATGGAGCATCACCCAGCCTACTGGCGATATCGGTAATCACGCGGTCCGAAGAATACTCGTGTACTACCGTCACAATAACGACCGCTCAGACCTTTGCACCCTTGAGTGATCGTAATTGCTTCAGGGATCCTCTCGTTGCCTTGGCTGGCCGGGGTATTGCATCAGCGATCTAGCAAGAGCGCCGTAGAGCCGGGGGCCGACACAGCTTTTCAGTCGGAGAATGAAGCAATTGACTCATAAAGCATTAATTTGTATCAAATGATTTATGCAGGATACTTAGCCTCGACGCGCCGCAATGAATTTGGCTGAGCGGCCTGGCAGCGGAAGGGGAGCCACGACCTGAAAACCAAACGCTCTCCCACTTCTGACGACAGCGCCAGCAGTCTCTCCGAAACATACCGACAGTAAGCGGAAAGCAGAGAACTCAATGACAAAAACCTCATAACCAGTGTGCACGCCAAGGGCGACGCCTTCTCGATTGGTTGTGCGCTCGGGAAGGCCAATGCCACAAGCTTCCTCGAGTATCGGCTTGGCACGGAGCAATTTCGCGCTCTAGATGCTCGATGGCGCGGATCGGAATATTTGAAGAATTTGGAAGCTGCAGCCCGCGCGGCATATCCCCGCTACGTGCGCGAAATCGAGGGTATCGCAGAAGGTGCCGGCAAGGATTTCGAGACCATCTTCCTATTGAATTGCCAGACTGATCTGCAGATTCCAGACGCCGCCTCCGCGGCAAAAGCTGTTGCCGGAATGGGCTGCACGACTGTCCTAATACCAGCTGAATGCAATGGGCCGGCGGTTATCGCCCACAATGAGGACGGCGAGCCCGAATCGCTGGGTGCCAATTTCTGGGTGGAGATTGAGCCCGATGTGGGGCCGGCGTGGAGCAGCTTTATGACCGCGGGCATGCTGCCGGGCGGTACCTTCCGCCTGAACGAGACCGGCCTGGTCCAGACGATCAACGCGATCACCCCGAACGACCAAAAACCTGGCGTGCCCCGACAGGTTCTTTGCCGCGCCATTCTTGATGCTAAAAGTTTGGACGAAGCGGTCGGCATTTTGAAGCGCAATGACCGCTCGTGTGGATTCCATCACACTCTTGGCGATGCGAAGACCCGCAAGGTACTCTCTGTCGAAGCGCCGGCCTCAGGCTGCGTCGTGGTAGAGGTTGCTGAACCGCGAGCGCATGCCAACCATCTGCTCTCCAGCGAGTTCAGTGGGGTGAAGCAGACCATCGGCGCTTCCTCCCGTGACCGACAAGCAGCGGCGGATCGAATGATCGGCGAAGGCGCGTTGGCGGGTGGAGCAGAAGCGGTGCTGTTTGACGAGACCACTCTAATCTTCAAGGATTGGAAAGACTCCCGGACCCTCGCGACGAGTGTTTTCGAGCTTTTTCCAGACCGCATCGAGTGGCGGATACATGCGGCTCGTGACGAGCGAGCTGCACTAAGCGGAACAATGCGCGTCGTCTAATGCGGCCTCAAGTCGCCGAGCGGTGCGACGTCGTCGTCCGGGGACCGAACCCACGGGTGCGTCGGGCAGCGATCAGCCACGTCAAAAAAACTGCAGCCGGTCTGTTCAAGGCCCGGCCAGGTGAAAAATCCCACAAACCCCATTGCGAAGTTGCAAGGAAAGATATGAGCTATCATCTCAGAGACGATCAGTATCAACGGCTCGTCGTATTTCACGAGCGCGCCGGCCGCCTGTCGGATTCCGAAGCCTTAATGGCATTGGCAGACAACGCTTTCCAGGAGGAATTTGGCCACAAGCTCTTTACCCTCCTCAAGGTTGATAGAGCCGCAGGCGTTATGCGGCGGATCTACTCGACCGACCTCATTACAGTCCCCTCGGAGGAACGAAGCCCCTCGCCGATGACGAGTGGAGTAGGCGTGTCGGCGCTGGTCGGCACTTTCTGGGCAAAGATTGCGAAGACATGAAGCGCTACTTTGCCGACCACGAAACATTGATCAAAATGGGCCTCGTGGGTGTATTGAATACCGCAGTCGTTTGGCGGAACGAGGTCATTGGTTGGATCAACCTCTTGGATGCTGCCGAACATTATACCCTCGAGATGTGCGATCTCGCAGGCCTATACGCGCAGGCTCTCGCGCCTTCTTTCCTTGCTAACTGAAATGCACGGCTCGAAACGCGTCGATGTATGCCAGACGCTCAGCATGATCTACATTGACGGCCGGTCGGTTTGGGTCCGCATTCTGTATCGGCGCGGACTTTTGTAGGTAGTTCGCCCGACGGCGCTCCACCCGCACGAGAGTGAATTCTAAAGCTCTCCGCGGCGCTTCGAGCGAAGATGAGACTATCCCAAGTCGGGTCGGAAACTATCACTTTGCTGGAGGCGACGCCGAATTAACGACGCCGCTCTCTTTATGGGAGATGAAGACTGCCCTCACCGTTCAACAACGGGTAAATCGATGTAGCAACCGTGAGGACCGCGATGCAACTTGAGCTGCGGCGGTTCTCCGTCAGCGGGTACATTGGCGAAACTCGTGCTCTCGCTTCCCGCTAGACACACCCTCAAGCTATAGTCCGCTGGTATGAGCGCCGAAATCGGTAACAGTGTAAACGCCAATCTGGTCGGTTCTCCTGGTGTGAGCGGCTCGGCGTCGCTTTCCAAATAGCTTTGTTGTGGTCCGAGCGCGCCGAAAGGCGAGGCAGTCCATACTTTCCGATGACGCGCACGCAACTGGCCTTCTGTAAGGTAGCAGGAGGTCCCATCAGGTTTAACTGCTTCCAAATAGACGAAGAAAATACCGTCTTCACGGGTTGAGGTTATGTTCAGATCCACAACTGGATGCCCGGTGATCTCCAAATCATTCTGCAGCGGTTCGCTCGTATAGGCCAGTCGAGCCGCATCGAACTGTCGCCGATCTCTATAATCGATTTCCCATGTTCCAATGCCACCATTGGTGTCCCATCTGTTGAGAGGACGTCCCCCAGTTCACGGTCAACCTGCAGAGTGTCGTAGCCCGTGTCACTCGGCGATGAGCTCAGGCGCGAGCCACTTGCCATATGCCATCGTTGTCGGACGGCCGGGACTGGCCATGAGCGCGTTGACTTCCAGGATCCCTCGCCGCACGTGTAGTAGTGAATGACTTTATCGGCCTGCAGAGCAGCCTCGCCCGTGAAACAAGCATCAATGAATCGAATATCATTTGCGTGTTGCGCCGCCATGATCGGAGCGCAGTCCTGAACATCAGCACGCAGTGGGTCATATGGTTTGCGGCCGCCATGGTTCCACGGACCAAGAATGATGTTCATGGGTTCGACTGGAGTAGAAATCGCCGGATAGACCCGAGGGGCGACCCAGAATCGAACCAACTGCCCCAATTTTGAATCGGAACCCCCGATTGCGAGATAAGGTCAGCCGACGCCTCGTGGAGAGAAATCGAACCCAGAACGTTTGCTGAGCCAATCGTCAAGGACGTGGTTTGCTCGACCGGCTGGAATGACGGCGCGCGGCCGTGTTCTTGCAGCGCGGTCGTCAACTCCGCTTGGCTTCCCACCGGACGAATTCCCGCACGGAGAGTTGAGGCGCGATCAGCATTGATCTCGCTATTTTTCGTCTCTGTTCAACGATTCAACCGTTGACTCCACCTGTCGAGGTAAGGTTCGGAACACCTCCTGGATAGGTTTCGAAAAAGATATCGTAGTCGACATAGCGCGGCACGATGCCTTTCAGGGCGGGATGATTTCTCGAAGCAATAAGGTCTGCAGAGTTGGCGGTGTAGGACACGCCGTACGCAAGCACATTGCCCGTCGACCAAGGCTGTGCAGCGATCCAGTCTAACACGTAACTAAAGTCGAGGATTTCTTCGCGCGAGCGGTGACCTGGCCAAACGCCGAACGAGGCGCCGGTACCGCGAACATCTCCAACCACCACCGCATAGCCTTCTGGAACGAACAAATCCGCATATTGATTGGACGGCTCGCCCTTCTTTCCGCGCCCATAACAGGTCATAACCAAGATGGTGTTGCGCTTATGATCCGCGCTATCGCCCATCGGACGAACCACGTCCAAAGCGAGCCTGACACCTTCGTGCGCATACACATACGTCGATTCCAATGGGCCGAGTTTCTCTCTGCCTGCAGCTTTGGCACTGAGATCAAGGCGGTATACTGGATTTTCGTTCGGCTCGGCCTGGGCCTGAAAGCGAGAATCGGTCATGCAAACGCTCCTGTGAGTGTGCGACATATGGTTCAGTACGTAGTGTTTTGCGGCATTTGTCTTACCAGTGCAGGGGCGCCGGCCTGGAGGGTGCGGATTGCGGGGCGCGACCGTGTTAGCCAAGCGATCCCACTAGCAGCTTTATGGTAGGCCGTTCGCGGCTCTGGGCGTGCCACCGCTCCACCGGAGCGATGACCAAAGGGCAAAGCGGCAAAATCGCGATCGCGACTAGATTCTGTCGGGACGAAGTGTCACAGAACAGTCTGGCTTCTTAGATCCTTAGACGCCCGTGTCAGCACTTCAGGCTTTTCCCCGATGACGACCGTATCGTCTTGTCGGAAGCCGCCGAGTCCATAAACATACAATCCGGGCTCGACCGAATAAACTTCGTTTTCGAGCAAGGCACGGTGATTGAATGCCATGTCTCCGGGGTACTCGTGGCACAACAAGCCCATGCCGTGTCCTGTCCGGTGCATGATGTAGTTTCCAAAACCCGCTTTTTCGATGATTGCCTGCGCTGCTGCATCAATTCCCGACACCGGTCGACCCGCCACAGCGGCTTCAATTCCAGCTTCATTTGCAGCGAGCGCGACCTCGAAGAAGCGTTCCTGCCGGGTATCCGGCTTGCCACAGAACCAGGTCCGCTCATTCTCCACGACCACTCCATTAATGCGGGGGATAATCAAGTTGATCATCACGTGTCCTTTTTCGAGGATCGCACCGGATCGCTTGCCGTCCCCGTGTGGAGCTGCCGACGGTGGACCCGAGATCGACCACAGGTCGAGCAAGGCAACATCCTGCGCTGGAAAGCGTCGTGCGGCCTCCTGCGCTAACTCGGCTCCCATCATCATATCCAATTCCATCAGGAGCCGACCCGGACGGATACTCTCCCGGTAGCGATCCTGTAACCAGTCGGTCAAGCTCGCTATCTCGCGCATGAGTGCGATCTCTTCGGGATGCTTGACCCAACGAAGCGCTCGAAACTCTTGCGTCTTCATTAGAGGACGGGCCTCAGGTAGCAGCGCGAACGCCTTCTGCAATGGACCGCCACCAACATCGGTCCCGATGCGAGCTCTCCCGAGACCTGCACTTCGTAGTTTTTCGGCAACCATCTCCGGCCATTCATGCACAAGATGCATTCGATTGGAGAGGACTGGATGCTCCGCATAAAAGCTTGTGTCGGATACCCAAAGACGCCCGTCTTCGTGCGCATATCGCCAATTGTTTGTCGAAAGCTCATTGAGGACAACAAACGGCGCGCCGTTCCTCGGGACGACACAGAGAATTGGCCGCTCCCAGGTGGTGACATCCGTCTGGAAGTTGGTCGCGAACTGAAAGAACTCTGTGCTTGCGAAAGCGACAGCATCCAGGTTCTCGCGATCCATCAGTTCATTTAGTAGCTTGTACCGATACTCACGCACATTATTGCCCAAGTATGCCATCTGACCTCTTCTCTTTTCCTGAAAGCTTACCTGGTGTCTTCGACCGGCGGTTCGCAGAGTGAAATGATGCCGATCAGCGACCGCGCTTACGCGGATGAATCGGCCTCTTTGGAACCGAATGAAACATATGAGTCGCTATTGTGTCAATGATCCATTTGAATCAGGTACGGTTAAAAACCACGTCCCGGAAGTCCAGAGCCTGCAGGCGCTCCCGTAGGGCTGGCGTCGGCAGCAGTGTTCGGCAGATGGTAAACTGAGGCGACCAAAGGCTCAGATATCAATAATACGCTTGATGCATATTGAGCGTTATAAAACATTTGTTGCATTCCTTATCGTGTTGCGTTAGGACATAGATGGTAGCGGTCGAGGAGGCTGCTGCCTGAACACTGCAATCGTTTATGCGCCACCGTCTTGGTGAATGCGGGACCGAGTGGAAACGCAGGAACCGCGTGCGTTGGTCTGACATCGCCGGCGTCGTGTTCGCCGTACACTGATGAAGTGAGATCCCCGTGCGCCATGAGCAAGGAATTAACAGAGGGAGAACGAAATGAGCATTCTGATAAATCGCCGGCGGTTCATGCAGGCTACTTCGACCGCAATTGCGGTAGGCGCGTTGGCTTCCGCGGCCGGCCGTGCAACGGCCGCCTCCACCGGCGAGCTCAAAGTCAACATGAGCGGCGGCAACTGGGGCGATGCGGTGATGAAGGCTTACGTCGAGTCCTTTGAGGCCGAGACCGGAGTCAAGGTGACGCGCGTCAATGCGGACTTCTCATCGACACAGATTGCGATGATGGTCGATACCAAAAACGTTTCGGCCGACGTCGTCAACCTTGGTCAAACCAATGTCGATCCGCTTACTGCCAAGGGCTACCTCGAAAAGATCGATTATTCCATCTGGAAGAAGGAAGACCTGGAAGCAATCGCAGAAAACTGGAGGCAACCGAACGGCTTTGCTTCGTACGTATACTCGGTGAATATGGTCTGGAACACGAAGAAGTTCCCGGCAGGAAAGCCCCGGCCGACCACCTGGGCGGAATTCTGGGACGTCAAGAAGTTCCCTGGCGTTCGCTCCATCAATACCGGCGAATACGGAAGTGGGCCTTGGGAAGAAGCATTGCTCGCGGATGGCGTTCCGATGGACAAGCTCTACCCGATGGATATCGACCGCGTGTTTGCAAGCTTGGACAAGATCAAGCCGCACATTCGCAAATGGTGGACGAGCGGGTCGGAAATTCTTCAGATCATGCGAGACAACATCGCCGACATCGTGCAGTCCTATGACGCGCGCGCACTTACCCTTATTGATGAAGGTGGGCCAATCGAGATCAACCGCAACCAGGCGAAACTGACAACGGACTATTGGTGCATCCCGAAGGGCAGTCCGAATGCCGAAAATGCTCAAAAATTTATTGCGCTGACAAGCCGCCCGGACCGACAGGCCGAGTTTGCAAAGCTTATCGCGCAGGGCCCAACGAACAAGAACGCCTTCAAATTGATTCCTGACGATGTCGCCCGAAAACTTGCGTCGCATCCCGACTACGAGGCGATCAGCTTCGCTATGAACGCCAAATGGTATGCCGAGGTTGGATCGGACGGAAAGTCGAACAAGGAGCGGCTTGTGCAGCGTTGGAATGAGTGGATTCTTCAGTAATCCTCTGTCCCCAACGATCTATCGGTGGCGCTCGTCCAGTCGGCGCGGGCCGTCAAAGGTTAGCGCCACCTCTTCCCACTACCTGCCTTACGGGACTGCATGCCAAAGTTGCTCATCAGTCCTGCTGGAGTATCGTAATGAACTTGAATCTGAAAAATCATCTTCCTGCCGAGGACGAAGTGTTGCAGAAGCTTCCGGATACCGCTCAAATCGAATTTCGCAATGTTTCCAAGATCTATGGGGCCGTTGCTGCGGTTAAGGATATCTCCCTTTCTGTTTCGCGCGGCGAGTTCCTTACGATTCTTGGACCGAGCGGTTCTGGCAAAACGACAGCATTGATGCTGCTCGCCGGCTTCACGACCCCTACCGGAGGAGACATCCTCATTTCCGGCAAGTCCGTGTCCGAAGTCCCGTCTTACCGCCGCGACCAAGGCATTGTCTTCCAGAGCTATGCACTTTTCCCGCACCTTACGGTGCATCACAACTTGGAGTTCCCGCTCGAAATGCGCGGCATCAAGGCCTCTGACAGAGCGTCGCGGGTCAAAAGAATGCTTGAGCGTGTTCGCCTGGGTGAGTTTGGCGAGCGCATGCCATCACAATTGAGTGGGGGCCAGCAACAACGCGTGGCCGTCGCGCGCGCCTTGATTGCAGATCCACCGATTTTGCTGCTGGACGAACCGCTGGGCGCGCTCGATCGAAATCTGCGCGAGCAGATGCAAGTGGAAATCAAAGAGCTGCACAAGGAGTTTGGGAAAACGACCATCTGCGTCACCCACGATCAAGAAGAAGCACTCACGCTTTCGGACCGCATCGTTGTCATGCGCGCCGGTCAAATCGAGCAGATCGATACACCGGAGGCCTTGTACGATCGCCCCAAAACGCGCTTTGTCGCCAACTTCCTGGGTGAAGCAAATATCCTCGAAAGCGTTGATTTCAAGATTGAATCGGACGTTGTTCCTTCTTCCGGTATGGTATCGATGCTTCGGCCGGAGCGCATTTGCGTCAGTGTGCCTTCAGCAGCAAGGCGCGCAGATGCGGACCACAGACAGTCCGTCTCGGGGATCGTGGACGATATGATCTATGCTGGACCCTTGAGGAAGTACCGGGTGCGGGTTGGGAATGCGACGCTGATCGCGCGCGAACATGTGGCATCGGGCCAGCAAGTCTTCCGTCCGGGCGAAGAGGTTCGCCTTGATTGGCTTCGATCCGACATCCGGTTTGTCGCTGCGTAAAGCGGAAGGACAGCATCCATGACAACACTTCAGAGAATCCGGTCCACGCCGATGTTGCTAACTTTGCCAGCGTTCGCTGTGCTGTTTGCGATTTTCGGCATACCCATGCTCCTTCTTTTCGCGACCAGCCTCAATGCGCCAAATCTGTCTTTTGCGAATTATATCGCTTTTTTCGAACAGCGCTCATTTGTCCTGATCCTGATTCAGACCTTCAAGATCAGCTTCATAGCCACGGCACTTTGTTTGATCATCGGCTACCCGACGGCTTATTTGATTACGATCGCCGGCCGTGCAAGACCAATCCTCCTGGTGCTTGTCTTCCTACCTTGGCTGACGAGTGCTCTGGTTCGGACCTACGCATGGACTGTCGTCTTGGGTGATAGTGGATTGATCAACCGCGTGTTGCTCAATTCGGGCATAATCGATAGCCCTTTGTCTCTCATCTATAATCGTTTCGCTGTTTATGTTGGCATGGTGCATATCATGTTGCCCATGATGATTTTGCCGATTGTCAGCGTGATGATGAGCATTGATACTTCCTTGATGGCAGCCGCTCGCAGCATGGGCGCAAAGCCGTTCACCGCCTTTCTCCGGGTCTTCGTACCTCTTAGTGTCCCGGGCGTTCGAAGCGGCTGCATATTGGTTTTTGTTGTTTGCCTGGGCTTTTACATCACGCCACAAGCATTGGGCGGCTTGGGCGACACCATGCTTTCAACCCTCATCAATTCGCAGCTTACAACATCGTTGAACATTGCGGCGACCGCCGCGGCAGCCTTTATATTGTTGGCGATGGCGCTCGCGGTTCTTTCCGTAGCGGGCGTCAATCTCGCCGGCGCGCATGGACAGCCTGCTTCAAGCGAGCAGAACGCCCGACGACGTAAACTGCCTTCATTCGACAAGGCATCCCGCTATCTCAACGAGTTTCTCGTCCCGTATCGGGCGCGACGCTGGGCAGCAAAGCTCCATCAAGCGCAGCGGGAAACCCCGTGGTCCAAGATTGCGGGGGCAGCATTCCTTGCCGTCGTTGTCATCTATCTATTGGCGCCCGGTTTCATCGTGATCATCGTCTCGTTCAATGCAGGGGAGTTCCTCGAGTTCCCACCTAAGGCTGTTTCGCTCAGATGGTACTATTCGTTCTTCAACGACCCCTCGTGGATCGGCGCATTGTGGAACAGCTTCCAATTCGGCGTAATTGTCAGCGTGGTATCGACCATAGTCGGCACATTGGCAGCGTTTGGCCTCAGCCGGTGCTCGTCGCGCTTGCGCTCGGGTCTAACCATGGTGATCCTGACGCCGATTACCTTCCCAATCATTGTTGTTGGTGTTGCTGTCTATACCGGGCTGGCCAAACTAGGATTGGTTGGAACGAACACCGGGATCATCCTGGGCCAGACGATCGGAGCCATCGGCTATGTCGTTGTCATCGTCCTTGCGACACTCGCAGGATTCGACAGGAGGCTGGAACAGGCGGCAATGAGCATGCGCGCCGGGCCGACCCAGACGTTCATGCGGGTTACTCTCCCGTTAATCCGCTCTGGTATCATCGGCGGCGCGCTCTTCGCGTTCTTGGCTTCCTTCGACGAGGTCATCATCACGTCGTTTGTCAGTGGCTATGCGATCCCGACATTGCCATTGAAAATGCTGGAAAACCTGAAGCAGCAACTTGACCCGACGATCGCTGCCGTTGGCGCTTTGCTGACAATGTTGCCAATCGTCTGGCTGGTTGCGCTTTATTTCACGCTTTGGCGCGGAAGAGGGGCGTTGAAGAGTGCTCCGGTCGCCGCGACCTGAGTCATCATACTCATGCCGGCTCCGTAACTCGCAGCCGTGAAACTGACTGCCTGTCCCAGAGCGAACTCTGGGGCGGGCTCCTGGCTCGAAGACTGCCCGGCGCATTTACTGCGCAATGGAGCTCATCAATCGCTTGTGCTCAAAGCCGAAGCCGGTCACGACGGACTTTCTAGGCAAGCTCTGGTTTCATTGACGCATTAGACGGTCATCCCTCGGGTGACGGCGCGTTCCCTATTTGCTGTCAGTCCGTTCTTTGCGGGACAATTCCGCGGCAACCATCAGGTCCACTCATCGGACATCGACTGATGTGCGAATAACTTCAATTCCGGTTGCAAGGTCAGGAGGCGCCGTTGGCGCGAGTAGCCGGCCTCGTAAACGTCGCTAAATCTTTCGTCGCGGAATGGACGTCGCATACGTGTTCATTGCAGAAAGATGGCGATCGGCTAGCTTCAACTCTTTCAAGGCCGCCGCACGATCTCGGCTCGCCAGTAGACCACATAGAACTTCAGAGACGGCCAGCGCTGGCGCCAGCGTGTGAAAGAATGTTTGGCTTTCAGTCGGAAAGAAGACAACGTGCTCTGCGATCGTCACCAGGGGAGACACTTCGCTGTCGGTGATCGCCAGGATGGACAGTCCCTTCTCACGGGCGGCCTCGGCAAGCTCAAGCGTCTGAAGCGAATAGGGGTTGATGGAAATCGCCAAAAGCACGTCCTCATGAGTTGCGCGGATGAGGGGGTCGCCGCTTGTTCCAGCCGGACCATCCAAGTGGACAGTCTTTTCGCCGAGCAATGTCATGACGTAGTGGAAATGCCACGCGACCGAGTGGCACGAACGCAAGCCGAGCACGAAAATCCGCCTCGCTTTTGCCAGGTGCTCCGCCATTGTATCCAAACGCGAAATCGTATCAGGGTCGCGGAGCCGATCGATCTGCGCGGAGAGACCTTGGAGCATCCTATAAGCCAAGCCCTCACCATTCGCCGCCCCTTCTTCTCTTTGTAAAGCCCTGGCCGCAAATCCGTCGGCGCTCACCCTGATGACGTCGGCGTGTTGCTCTCGGAAATCTTCATACCCGGAGAATTCAAGAAACTTCGCCAGCCTCGTCATTGTCGATGGCTGAACACCGGCATTCCGCGCGAGTTCGCGCATCGAAACGAGCGCCACCTCCTGCGGATGTTCCAATATGTGTCGAGCCGCTTGCTGCAACTGCTCGGACATGTCGTCGAATCGCTCGATGATCCGAGCGTGTAATGGGCCTTTTTGCAACATTTGCCTCACATACGATGTCATAATTCACCTGGACCATCTCTCTCGGGAACTAAAAAGTCAAACAGCCGTCGGCTATCTCACATCACAACCGCTCCAAAAATTCTGACTTGAGAGCGGGAAAACAAATGCATCAAAACGTAATTTATAAAACAGTTGTTGCATATTTCGCCAAAACCTGCAAATCAATGGATGGAAACGTTCGAAAGCCGGACGGATAAGCACCCCGAGATGACCATGACAAAAATTCTCCATCGAACGATCGGAACAACTCTGCCAACCGCGGTCGCGGGGGAGGGCATCTACGTCGTGGATAGCGAGGGCAGGAGCTACCTGGATGGGTCGGGGGGCGCCGCCGTCAGTTGCCTCGGGCACAATCATCCAGAAGTTCTTGACGCAATGAAGCTACAGATGGGTCGGATCAGCTACGCCCATACGTCGTTCTTCACGACCGACGTCGCCGAGCGGCTTGCCGAGCAATTGGTTGAACTTGCGCCCGAAGGCCTCGATTATGTCTATCTGGTGTCTGGCGGTTCGGAAGCTGTCGAGGCCGCTCTCAAAATGGCGCGCCAGTATTTTGTCGAAGTCGGGCAGCCGCAGCGGCGCCACATCATCGCACGTCGGCAAAGCTATCACGGCAATACGATCGGTGCCTTGGCAACAGGCGGCAATGCCTGGCGCCGTGCCCAGTTCAAGCCGATCTTGCCTGAAACGCATCATGTTTCTCCTTGCTATGCCTACCGCGACCTGCAGGTGGGCGAAACGCCGGAGGCTTATGCCGAGCGTCTTGCTGCGGAACTGGAAGACAAGGTTCTTGAACTTGGCGCGGACAAGGTCATGGCCTTCGTCGCCGAGCCGGTGGTCGGTGCGACGCTGGGTGCCGTTGGCCCGGTTTCGGACTATTTCAAGCGGGTTCGGCAGGTGTGCGACAAGTATGGCATCTTGCTGATCCTCGACGAGGTCATGTGCGGAATGGGGCGTACCGGCACAATCTTCGCTATGGAGCAGGAGGGCATTGTCGCGGATCTGGTCACGATTGCGAAGGGACTGGGCGGCGGCTTTCAGCCGATCGGAGCGGTATTGCTCTCCGAAAAGATCTACCGTGCGTTCGCCGACGGGTCGGGTCTGTTTCAGCATGGACATACCTATATCGGACATCCGATCGCAGCAGCGGCAGCCAGTAAGGTGGTTGAAATAATCACGCGCCCGGACATGATGGCAAACGTCATCCGGATGGGCAAGCGCCTCCAGGCCGGGCTCGATGAGGCACTTGGACAATCACCCTATGTCGGCGACATCCGCGGTCGTGGTCTTTTCCGCGGCGTCGAGATCGTGGCCGACAAAGACACCAAGCAACCTTTCGATCCGGCCCGCAAGATGCATTCCCGCATCAAGAAGGAAGCCATGCGCAGAGGCCTTATGTGCTACCCAATGGGCGGTACGATCGACGGCGCGCAGGGCGACCACGTGCTGCTAGCACCACCCTACATCATTCAGCCTGAAGAAATCGATTTGATTGTCGAACGGCTTTCCGACGCCATCCGCGCCGCAGTAGTAGACTGAGGTTCTCGCGAAATGACAACATCGTCCTGTCCGCCTATCGCTGATGAAAACTGGCCCGCGGAAATCGCGGACATGAAAACGGGCTTCGCCAGCGCGCTGAACGTCTATCGCACCATGGCTCATCATCCCGCGCTGCTGAGAGCGTGGGCTCCGCTGCGGCAGCATATCGTAAAAGATAGTGCGTTAGGTCCGGTCCGGTCCGAGCTCGTGATTTTGCGCGCGGCACATCGTATGGGCTCCGCCTATGAGTGGTCCCACCATGTAAGCCGCGCTCGCGCTCTTGGTATTTCCGATGCGCGAATCCGGAGTATGGCTGGAACTCCCGATGGCGAAGACGGCGTACTTGCCGGTGCTGTCGACGCGCTATTTGACGGCGCACGTCTGCCTTCGCATCTCGAGCAAGCTATTGCTGCGAGCATAGGTCGGCAAGCCGTGTTCGACCTTATGGCGACCGTCGGCTTCTATTCGGTGCTCGGTTTCATATTGATGACTTTCGACACGCCGATCGACCAAGACGTTGTCGACGAGATGGCTGAACACCCAATCTGATGGAGCAAAAAACGAGAGTTCGGCCTTCCGATCCAGCCGTGCCCTTAGGCTGCAGGTTCAAGCGTGGAGCCGATCAGGAGCCGATCAATACAGGGATAACGACGGCCCGCTTTGCCCCCTGACAGACGGGGAAATATTGGCGCGGCAGCCGCGGCCGAATGGGAGATCAAGAATGATAAAAGAATTGCACTTCGCACTGGGAGAATTCCAGACCCGTCTAGCAGCCGTTAAAAAGGAAATGGCGAAGAGAGAGATTGACATCCTCCTCCTCTCAGAACCGCCGAACCAGAACTACCTTACCGGCTATAATGCGTATTCCTTCTACACACCGCAAATGGTGATTGTGGCGCAAGACCACGCAGAACCGATTTGGATCGGCCGTTTCATGGACCGTGTTTCGGCTTCCATGACCACCTATCTGGCCGAGGACAATATCCGAGCCTATCCCGACACCTATGTTCAATCGGCAACGCTGTCGGCCTATACTTTCATGGCCGATATCGTGAAGGAGCTCGGAGGGGAAAAGGCGCGTATCGGCGTCGAGATGGGGGGATATTACTATCCGGCCCGCGGCCACGCAGATCTCACGCGAGCCTTGCCGAATGCAGAGTTCGTCGACGCCGATCTTCTTGTTGGATGGATCCGGCTCGTAAAGAGCCCAGCCGAGGTGGCCATTATGCATCAAGCTGGCCAGCTTGCGGATGCCGCCATGACGCGCGTCATCGATATGGTGCAAGCCGGGGTCCGTGAGTGCGATATTGCTGCTGCGATCTATCACCAGCAGATTTCGGGCACGCCCGAGTTCGGTGGCGACTATCCTTGTTGCCCCCCCGATTTGTGCATTGGCGAACGCTCAATCGCGCCGCATGCCGCCTGGACGGACGACCCCCTGCCGGAGTCCACCGTTGTCAACCTGGAACTGAACGGTTGCCGGCATCGCTACCAGGTCAACCTGGCGCGCACGATCGTCGTCGGCCAGCCTTCATCCGCTTTCCTGAACCTGTCGGAAATCGCTGTTGAGGCCTTGAATGCCGGGCTGGAAGCAGTTCGGCCCGGTCGCACCTGCTCGCAGGTCGATGCCGACTTCCGCAAGGCGCTTGCCCGCCACGGGATCGAGAAAGAGTCTCGCATTGGTTATCCGACCGGCATTGGGTTCCCTCCGGCCTCAGGCGAACGAACGGCAAGCATTCGCAAGGGCGACGAAACCGTACTCAAGCCGGGTATGGTGTTCCACATGATGCCTGGCCTGTGGCTCGACAATGTCGGGATCACGATCACACAGAGCTTTGCGGTCTCCGAAACGGGTTACGAGCCCCTGACGAAGACGCCGCGCAAGCTCTTCGTCAAATAGAGACTGTATCCGGTGCATACTCGTCTGGTTCCAGCATGTCTGCTTCGTTTCCGAAATGGCCTAACCAGTTCGGACGAGTATCTGCGCCGGGAACGTCGAAGCAACCGGCCTATGCCAGGTCGCATCGGCGCTGCAGGGCTCCGCGCGGGCTCCCCAGGTTCTTGTTTCGGGGAGGTAGGTGATGGTTGAACTCGATCGCGCCGACATTGCGCTTCTCCAAGCCGTTCAGAAAAACAACCGGCTGACCTCTGAAGAACTCGCGGGGATGGTCCACCTCTCGCCGACGGCGTGCCAACGGCGTTTGAGAAGGTTGCGCAACGAGGGCGTCATCGAGGGAGACGTTTCCATCGTCTCGCCCAAAGCAGTCGGACGACACATCACCATGATCGTCATGGTGTCCCTTGAACGGGAAAGGGCCGACATCGTCGATCGATTCAAGGCTGCGATACGAAATACGCGTGAGGTGATGATGGGTTTCTACGTAACGGGAGATGCCGACTTCATGCTCGTGATTACCGCGAAAGATATGCAGGACTACGAGCACTTCACGCGCCGGTTTTTCTATGAAAACGCAGATATCAAAGGCTTCAAGACCATGGTTGTGATGGACCGTCTCAAGGCCAGCTTCGCTATCCCGCTCGAGGTGTAGTGATGATGTCGCAGCGACGGATCCAGTGTCACCTCCATTTATGCAGGGACCCTGCGTGATGTGCATTCGAATCGACGGGCCGCGCAGCTCCGCTGCTAGGTGCAACAACAGACACCATGACGACTAGACCAGGAGACCACCATGAACATGCCTACCAACAACTTCCTCTCCGAGGTCGAGCGTAACGCAGTCGTCGAGATGCGGCACGCCATGCATCGCGAGCCCGAACTTTCCAACAACGAGTGGAAGACCCAGAAGCGGATTATCGAGACCTTGGCCGCCTTCGGCCTGACCGAAGCAAAGACGTTTCACAAGACCGGTGTCTATGTCGATATCCAGGGCTTGGCCCCAGGCGCAAATCGTTCGATCGCGATGCGCGGAGACATCGACGCGCTTCCCATTCAGGAAGCCCGCGACGACCTGCCGTATCGGTCGCAAGTGCCAGGCGTCATGCATGCGTGCGGTCATGACATGCATGGCTCAATCGCCTTGGGAACGGCGCTCGCTTTCCATCGCATGCGCGAAAATTTCTCAGGCAGGCTGCGAGTGTTCTTTCAACCCGCTGAAGAAGCAGAACCACTTGGCGGCCGGACTGTCGTTGAAGAAAACTTGCTAGACGGGTTCGACGCCGCAGTGGGATTTCATGTCCGCACTGACATTCCAGCCGGCTCCTATGGCGCCCGTGCGGGCGCCGTAACAAAGTCAGCGGATCAGTTCTCGCTCGAAGCTATCGGGACGATGGCACACGGCGCCAAGCCTCACTTGGGCGTGGACGCGATCGCGATAGCAGGCGCCTTCATCAACGAAGTTCAGAAGGTGGTGTCGCGCGAAATGCCGGTTGACGATGGCGCTGTCGTTACGATCGGCACGATCCACGGCGGGGAAGCGACGAACATAATCTGCCCTTCGGTCACAATGACCGGAACGATCCGGACGAGCAGTCCCGAGAGGAGAAAGTTGCTGGTTCAACGGGTGCGCGAAATTGCCGAGGGCGTTGCTGCGATCCATCGAGGCCGGGCCGAATTTAGCTCACACGCGGGCGAGCCTCCTGTGGTCAACGACAACTCAATGGTCGAGCGATTCAAGCAGATCGTCGTGCAGTCCGATGGCGAGGACAAATATATCGAGGGTTCGGCAAGCTCCGGCAGCGATGACTTTGGTTTTTACTCCGGCTGCATCCCGTCAATCTATTTCTGGTTCGGCAGCAAGGAGCCGGGAAACGAATCCGGCGTCCATACGCCGACGTTCGGGGTGTCCGACCAGACTCTCGTCCCGACAACCGAGCTGGCGATCCGCTACTGCTGGGAACTCTTTCAAAGCGCGTAACGCGCGGCTGGTGCGGAGGGAGGACCTTGATGATTGACCTCGACGACATTGAAGGCGCAAAACGGCGCATCAAAGATCACATACTCACTACGCCGCTCGCGCATTCTCCGTCTCTGTCGAACTGTTGCGCTGTGCCCGTATATCTAAAGCTGGAGCACCATCAGACGACAGGCAGTTTCAAGCTGCGCGGCGCCTTCAATGCCATTCTTCAACTGTCCGCGGACGAGCGGGCACGCGGCGTTGTGGCCGCGTCGACGGGCAATCACGGTCGTGCTCTGTCGTTCGCAGCCAACACGTGTGGTGTGACGGCCACGATCTGCATGTCGAACCTGGTCCCCGAAAACAAGGTCTCGGAAATTCGCCGGTTAGGTGCCGAGGTCCGTATCGTCGGAAAATCCCAGGATGACGCTCAGGAAGAGGCCGAGAGGTTGGCGGGCGAGGGACGGTGCCTCGTCCCGCCGTTCGATCACCCGGCAATCATTGCCGGTCAAGGAACGCTAGGGCTAGAAATCGTCGAAGCGTTGCCGGACGTGGCGACTGTGCTCATCCAGCTCTCGGGGGGCGGTTTGGCTTCTGGGGTGGCGGCAGCCGTGAAAAGCCAGCGGCCGGATGTGCGTATCATTGGGCTCACGATGGATCGCGGCGCTGCGATGAAGGCAAGCCTTGATGCAGGTCGCCCGGTGCAGGTCGATGAGTTTGAAAGTCTGGCGGATTCGCTCGGCGGCGGGATTGGCCTCGCCAATCAATGGACTTTTCCCATGTGCCGCGACCTCTTGGACGATGTCATTTTGTTGAGCGAAGCCGAAATAGCGGCTGGCATCCGACATGCATACCTCCAGGAGCGCGAGATCGTCGAAGGCGCAGGGGCGATTGGCATCGCGGCGCTCCTGGCGAACAAAGTGCGCAACCTTCATGGACCCGTCGTGACTGTGCTGTCGGGCCGCAACATCGATATGAATTTACATCGTCGCGTCGTGAGCGATGAGACAGCAGATATTATTGCGAGGACCACGTCATGAGATCGATGACCATTTTGACTGAACGGCAACTGAGAGATCTGGTGACTCTTGATCTGGAGGCTGTGCGTTGCGTGGAAGAGGCATTTCGCACGCTTGCAACAAAAAAAGTGGTGATGCCGCCAATTCTTCGCCTCGATATTTTGGAGCATCGCGGTGAGGTTGACGTCAAGACGGCCTACGTACCTGGTCTCGATGGCTTCGCCATCAAGATCAGCCCCGGCTTTTTCGGCAATCCCGAAATTGGCTTGCCCAGTACAAACGGCCTTATGGTTTTGCTGTCAAGCAAGACCGGTTTGGTTCAAGCATTGTTGCTGGATAATGGTTATCTCACCGATGTTCGGACGGCCGCAGCAGGTGCCGTGGCTGCAATGCACCTCGCTCGCAAAGACGCGTCGGTGGCTGCTGTCTTTGGCGCTGGTATGCAGGCGCGCCTACAGTTGCAGGCGCTCATGCTGGTCCGACAAATTCGTGAGGCGCGGATTTGGGCGCGTGACGCTGCCAAAGCCAACAAGACGGCCCGAGAACTGTCTGACCAATTGGGCATCAGCGTCATCGCTTCCGATAGCCGGGAAGCAGCCGTTGCCGGTGCGCATGTGATCATCACCACAACGCCGGCTGATCAGCCGATCCTGGAAGCTCGATGGCTCGAACAAGGACAGCACATCACGGCGATGGGCTCCGATGCCGAACACAAGAACGAAGTAGAGGCCGAGGCTATTGCGCGCGCCGATCTCTACGTGGCTGACAGCCTCGCTCAGACGCGACGCCTCGGTGAGTTGCATCACGCGATTGAGGCGGGGGCTGTCGCGGAAGATCGTGCCCTTCGAGAACTCGGCCAGATTGTTGCCGGTGCTGTGGCTGGACGCACCGACGATCGCCAGATCACGATCGCCGATCTGACCGGGACGGGTATTCAAGACACTGCCATTGCAAATCTTGCTTTCGCAAGAGCGCTGGCCGTCAAAGCCGGAACAACAATAGACTGATGACGTGCCTGGGCCGGCACTGAAGTCGGTGGCCGCCTGGGCGTGAGGCGCAGTCGAGCAAGTTCACACGTCTTACGATACTCGCATTGACCAAACCCGTCCGAAATCGAGGAACTTCATCATGACTTCGCAAAGCAGCACTGTTCTTGGACTACTTGAGCTGGATGAAGGCGTGTCACCAGACAGTCCGCTTCTTAGCCCGCGCGAAGGATCCCTATTGCACCCGGCAACGTTTGGCGGGCCTGTGATCACGGAAATGGTGGAAGGCGCCTTTGCAGATGTTGTCATTCGAGGTGATGCTTCGCTGGAACACGCCTGCATTGCGGCTGCACAGCGATTGGTCGATCGAGGTGCCAACGTTGTTGCCGCTGACTGCGGCTTCCTTATCCGCCACCAGTCTGCAATCTCTGCAGCAGTCAATGTACCCGTCATAACCTCAAGCCTTCTACTCATTCCGACTTTGTTACGTCAGCTATCGCCCGCGAAAAAGCTCGCGGTATTAACAGCGGATTCGCGACATTGCACCGAAGACCTGTTGGGCATCCAGCACCCGGCGGATCGGAAGCGCGTGGTCGTCGGAGGCATCGAAGGTGGCGTATACGTGCGCAATGCCGTGGCGCGGCCGTTCGTGCGGACAGCGCTGGATCAGATCCAGCAGGAGGTCGGTGCCCGTATCGATCAACTGCGCTCCGACCACCCCGAGATTGCGATGATACTCTTCGAGTGCACTGGCTTCCCTGTCGTTGCAAATGCCCTTCGGCTGAAGACAGAACTGCCCATCTACGACATTACCGACCTCTGCAAACTGACGCTTGCGACTGTGACCGCCCGCGTCTGACTTAGCGCATCCAAATCTAAAGGAACTGAAATGTCTGACGAGAAACTACGGTTCGAACTTTCTGAATACAGAACACGCCTCGAGAAGGCGCGCAGCGCCATGGAGCGAGCTGGCATAGACGTACTGGTCGTTACCGATCCCGCTAACATGGGCTGGCTTACCGGTTACGAGGGCAACTCGTTCTACGTGCCACAATGTGTTGTTGTGTCAAAGGACAAGGATCCCCTCTGGTTCGGCCGTGGTCAGGATGCCAATGGATGCCGTCGCACGGCATATATCGGCGAGGATCGGATCAGGTGGTACGAGGACCACTACGTTCAGTCAGACACCTTGCACCCCATGACCGTTCTTGGCCAGTTCCTCACGGATGAGGGGCACGGTTCAGCCATAATCGGTCTGGAGAAGGACAGCTACTATTTCTCACCGGCCGGTTTCGAAGCCCTTACAGCCGCACTTCCCAACGCGCGCTTCAAAAACGCCATGCGCATGATCAACTGGGAACGCATCGTCAAATCCCCTCGTGAAATCGAATATATGCGCGGCGCCGGCAAGATTGTCGAAGCGATGTATGAGCGCATCACAGAGGTGCTGCGGCCGGGAGTAAAACAGTCGGACATAATCGCTGAAATTTCCTATGTTGGCACCCGTGGTGTGGGCGACTACTGGGGAGATTATCCGTCAGCCGTACCCAACCTTGGCGCCGGTGCCGATGCCTCAGCTCCTCATCTGACGTGGACTGATAAGCCCATTCGCGCGAACGAAAGCATCTTCTTTGAACTTGCTGGTGTACACAAACGGTACCACTGCCCGCTCTCTCGGTCGTACTATCTCGGTAAGCCGAGCCAGCAAATGCTGGATGCTGAGAAGGCCGTTTTGGAAGGCATGAGCGCCGGCCTTGAGAAGGCTGTGGTGGGAAATTACTGCGAAGATATCGCTCTGGCCTACGGAAATGCCCTTGCGAAATACGGTCTGAAGAAGGCAAGCCGCGCCGGCTACTCCATTGGCATGGGATACCCGCCGGCGTGGGGCGAGAACTCCGCCAGCTTCCGCGACGGTGATAAGACCGAGCTGCGCCCAGGCATGACATTTCATTTCATGTCCGGGCTTTGGTACGACGACTGGGGTATCGAAATTACCGAAAGTTTCTTGATCACGGAGGGCGAAGTCGAATTCCTGTCCAATGTCCCCCGCAAGTTGCTCGTTATCGAGTGAGTCCAATCCCCGGGCGAAATCGTGATCCACAATGCGCCCGGTGACGCCTTGCCACAAGGAGGCGTGGCTTCCTTGAATTGGACACCTCAAGTGCGAAAGAAACGATGAGGAAAGTCGCATGTCCAAAAATCCCATTTCGCGCGTCCGTGCCAAGGGCGATGCCTTCTCGATCGGCGTGACACTCGGACGAGCAAGCGCTTCTGCTTTCCGAGAGCGCGTCTTGCACACTGAAGAATATCGGGCGTTGGATACCCGGTGGCGCCGATCTGCATATTTGAAGGCTCTCGAAGCTGCGGCGCGCGCAACCTATCCCCGCTTTGTGCGCGAAATCGAGGGCATCGCCGAAGGCGCCGGTCAAGATTTCGATTCGATCTTCCTCTGGAATTGCCGCGGAGACCTTCGGCTTCCCGAGGATGTCTCCCCGGCAACAGGGTCGGTTGCTGCCAATGGATGCACGACACTCCTGCTGCCGGCGCAGGACGACCGCCCCGCAATAATTGCCCATAACGAGGACGGTGACCAAGCGCTCCTCGGCGCCTGCTTTTGGGTTGAAGTCGAGCCGGACGAGGGACCAGCCTGGGCCAGCTTCATGTACCCTGGCATGCTGCCCGGCCACACGTTTGGCTTCAATGAGATGGGGCTCGTGCAGACGATAAATAACATCACCGCGCATGATCTTCAGCCTGGAGTACCCCGACACATCATCTGCCGCGCGATCCTCGACTCAAGGTCGTTATGCGATGCGGTAGAAATCCTCAAGCGCAAGGACCGTGCCAGCGGATTCCATCATAATCTCGGCGAGACGAAAACGCGCCGGCTCGTCTCAATCGAGGCTCCCGCTTCAGGCTGCGCCATTCGGGAGGCCGTCACCCCCCAAGGCCATGCGAACCATTTGATCTTCGAAGAATTCGCCCAGTTGGAGCAGACCATCAGCGCCTCTTCCCGCGATCGTCAGGCGGCAGTGGACCGGGTTACTGCCGGACAAAGGCTCGCTGAAGACGCAGAAGTCGCTCTATTCGATGAGACGGTGCCGATCTACAAGAACGGAACAATCGATGGGTCGCAAACTCTGGCGATGGGCGTGTTCGCGCTATCCGCTGACCGGGTTGATTGGAGCGTCCATGCTGCCCCCAACGAGTGCGATGTCCTGGGAGGAACGGTGCTAGTCAAGTAGGCTGGTGATGTTTTGAGGCTGCGCGGACGCTTGCGATGGGTGGAGAGTGTGGCCTGACATTCCAATCTCACTGAGGTGGGCCGGTCCTCAAGCACCCTCGATCCTCGCTTTGTTCTTCAACCTATGTCTCCGCGGTCGATCCAACCCAATGAGCCGACCGCACGGGTCAAATCAGCAAAGCCTCCACCGATAGCGAATTCCTGCAAAAAGCGAGGAAGATTGCAGGAACCCGGCGTCACCCCGGAGCGAAATGGTGCGATGAAGCTAGCACCTACAGGCAATATCATCTGAGCGGGTCGGGCAAGCGAAAGCTGTCCTCAAGTCGAGGTTTTGCTCCTCGCACTTGATCAGGCCCAGGTTCACAGGAAGAAAAGCGCGCAGCTGAAAAGCGGCGACCGAAGGGGTTAAAATGACCATCAACATCAAAGACATCGCTGAGAAAGATCGTAACTCGGTCCTGCATCCCTTCACCCAGTTGAAGGACTTTGCGACCGGCAAGCTCGGCGAACCGACGATCGTGGAGACCGGCAAGGGAATCCGCATCCAGGATGCGCACGGCAACCAGCTGATCGACGGTTTTGCCGGTCTCTACTGCGTCAATGTCGGCTATGGCCGCACCGAGGTTGCCGAGGCGATCTCTCGTCAGGCCTATCGCCTGGCCTATTATCATTCCTATGCCGCGCACACGACCGATGAGTTGGCTATCCTCTCCGACCGCCTCGTCAAGATGGCGCCCGGCAAGATGAGCAAGGTGTTCTACGGCATGTCCGGTTCGGACGCCAACGAGACCCAGGCCAAGCTCGTCTGGTACTACAACAATCTGCGTGGCAAGCCGACGAAGAAGAAGATCATTTCGCGTGAACGCGGCTATCATGGCTGTAGCGTCGTCTCCGGCTCGATGACCGGCATGAGCTTCTATCACGACCATATGGATCTGCCGCTCCCGCAGATCGATCACGCCGGTGTTCCGCATCACTATTGGGGCGCCAACCCCGGCGAGACCGAACGCGAATTCTCGGCCCGTCGCGCCGCCGAGCTCGACGAGATGATCGAGACGCTTGGACCGGACAATGTCGGCGCTTTCATCGCCGAGCCGGTGCTTGGCACCGGTGGCATCACGCCACCGCCGGAAGGCTATTGGGAAGCAATCCAGGCGGTGCTGAAGAAGCACGACGTGCTGCTGATCGCCGACGAGGTGATCACCGGCTTCGGCCGCACCGGCTCGATGTTCGGTTCGCAGCACTACGGCATCGAACCCGACCTGATCACGGTCGCCAAGGGCCTGACCTCGGCCTACTTTCCGCTATCGGCTTCGATCGTGGGCGAGAAGGTCTACAAGGTCATGGAAGAGGGAGCTGACAAGGTCGGCGCCTTCTCGCATGGCTATACCTATTCCGGGCACCCGATCGGTGCGGCCGCCGCAAACGCGGTGCTCGACATTGTCGAGAAAGAAAACCTGCCGGGAAATGCCCGCGAGGTCGGTGCCTATTTCCAGGCGCAGCTCAAGGAGAAGTTCGCGCAGCTGCCGATCGTCGGTGAAGTGCGTGGTGTTGGCCTGATGGGCGCGATTGAATTCGTTGCCGACCGTGAGAACAAGACCAGGTTTGATCCGTCGCTGAAGGTCGGTGCCCGCGTCTCCAAGGCTGCTCGAGACCGGGGCCTCATCGCCCGCGCCATGCCGCATGGCGACATCCTCGGCTTCGCGCCGCCGCTCGTCACCACCAAGGCGGAGATCGACGAGATCGTCTCGATCGCGGAAAAGGCAGTACGCTGCGTCATCGATGACCTGGTTCTGAACGGTCAGAAAATCTGACCGCCAAGCGGTCGGTCGCTCCGACCGCAACCAATGCAGTCATGGAAACGAGAACAGGGCAGGGACCTCTCCTTGCCCTGACCGACCAACTCAGCCGCCGCGCAGGTGGCGCATCATCACGCAAGAGGAAGCCGGCCTATGACCGTTGCCAAACTTCATATCACCACCAGTCTGGCGCCGATCACTGTTTACAGCCCTTATGACGGGTCTGTCCTCGGGACGATTGACGCCACGGATGCGAGCGAAATTAACGAACTTCTGGCCCGCGCCCGTCGCGGCGCAGAGCTTTCAGCCAGGCTGCCGAGACATGAGCGCGCGCGCATCCTCGAAGGAGCTGCGCGGATCATCGAGAGCCGCCGTGAAGCATTTGCCGAAACCATCGTGCGCGAAGCCGGCAAGACGATCGTCCAGGCGCGCAAGGAAGTGCTTCGTTGCGTCAATACGTTAAAGCTCTCTGCCGAGGAGGCAAAGCGCAATGCCGGTGAGATCGTACCGTTCGATGCCTATGTCGGCTCGGAACAGCGTCAGGGCTGGTTCACCCGCGAGCCGCTCGGGATCATCACCGCCATTACACCTTACAACGATCCGCTGAACCTGGTCGCGCACAAGCTCGGTCCGGCGATTGCCGGCGGCAATGCGGTTCTGCTGAAACCGTCAAACCTGACGCCGTTCTCCTCGATCAAGCTTGTCGAAGCCTTGGTGGAAGCGGGCTTGCCACCCGAGATCATCACCGTCGTTCACGGCGATCGCGAGATCGTCTCGGCTCTCGTCTCCGCGCGTGAGGTTCGCATGGTGTCGTTTACCGGCGGCTTCGCTACCGGAGAAGCGATCAGCCGCAAGGCGGGCCTTAAGAAACTCGCGATGGAGCTTGGCGGCAATGCGCCGGTCATCGTCATGAACGACTGCGACTTCGACAAGGCGGTTGAAGGATGCGTCTCCGGCGCCTTCTGGGCAGCCGGTCAGAATTGCATCGGCGCCCAGCGTGTTCTTGTCCAGGCCGAGCTTTATGAGCGCTTCCGCGATGCTTTCGTGGCGGCGACGAACAAACTCAAGGCCGGCGATCCGCTGAAGGAGGACACAGATGTCGGTCCGATGATCTCCAAGGAGGTCGCCCAACGCACCGAAGCAGCCGTCAACGACGCCATCGCCGCCGGCGCGAAGTTGCTCTGCGGCCACAAACGCGAAGGGTCGCTCTATCACCCGACGGTGCTGGAAGGTACGCCGGTGACCTGCCGCCTGTGGCACGAAGAAGTGTTTGCGCCCGTGGTCATGCTTGCACCGTTCGAGACGCTCGATGAAGCGGTCGAGCTGGCCAATGAACCCGAATACAGCCTGCACGCCGGCATCTTCACCAGCAACCTCAATGTCGCACTTGACGCCGCAGCCAGGATCGAAGCTGGCGGCGTGATGATCAACGACTCCTCAGACTACCGCTTCGATGCCATGCCATTCGGCGGCTCCAAATACGGCAGCATGGGCCGGGAAGGCGTGCGCTTCGCCTATGAAGAGATGACCCAGCCAAAGGTCGTTTGTATCAACCGTGGGTAAAGGGACCTAGCAGCCGTTTGATACCGCTGCCGGACTTTCGAACCCAAGTGAATGAATCCAGGCGGCGCCTCGGCGCCGCAACAGCCGAACCTGATGGGGGGAGAATGAACAAAATCTTCGACAATCCGACGTCAGCACTTGAGGGCTTGCTGTTCGACGGCATGTTCATCGCGGCGGGTGGCTTTGGCCTTTGCGGCATTCCGGAGCTGTTGATCGATGCGATCCGCAAAGCTGGCACCAAGGACCTGACAATCGCGTCGAACAATTGCGGTGTTGACGACTTCGGCCTTGGCGTGCTGCTGACGACCAGGCAGATCCGGAAGATGATCTCGTCCTATGTCGGTGAGAACGCCGAGTTCATGCGGCAATATCTGAGCGGTGAACTCGAGCTCGAGTTCAACCCCCAGGGAACACTTGCCGAGCGCATGCGCGCCGGCGGCGCCGGCATTGCCGGCTTCTACACCAAGACCGGCGTCGGCACCGTCGTCGCGAAAGGAAAAGAACTCAAGGTCTTTGATGGAGAGGTCTTCGTTCTCGAGACTGGAATCGTCGCCGACCTGTCGATCGTCAAGGCCTGGAAGGCGGATACCTCGGGCAATCTCGTCTTCCGCAAGACGGCCCGCAACTTCAATCCGCCGGCCGCCACATGCGGCAAGATCTGTGTCGCTGAAGTCGAGGAAATCGTCCCGGTCGGCAGCCTGGATCCCGATCACATCCATGTGCCGGGGATCTACGTGCATCGCCTGATCCAGGGTCAGCACGGGAAACGCATCGAACAGCGCACCACGCGCGCGGCGGCTTGAGGCTGGGGAGAAACACATGGCCTGGGACAGAAACCAGATGGCGGCGCGCGCTGCACGCGAACTTCAAGACGGCACCTACGTCAATCTCGGCATCGGCATCCCGACGCTGGTCGCCAACTACATCCCTGACGGCGTCCACGTGACGCTGCAGTCGGAGAATGGCCTGCTCGGCATCGGTCCCTTTCCGTCCGAGGGTGAGATCGATGCCGATCTGATCAATGCCGGCAAGCAGACGGTGACGGCACTGCCGCATTCCGCCTTCTTCGATTCAGCGCAGAGCTTCGCGATGATCCGCGGCGGCAAGATCGCGATGGCGATCCTGGGCGCGATGGAGGTAGCCGAGAACGGTGACCTCGCCAACTGGATGATCCCCGGCAAGCTCGTCAAGGGCATGGGTGGCGCGATGGATCTGGTTGCTGGTGTGAAGCGGGTGGTAGTCGTCATGGACCACACCAACAAATCAGGCGAATCTAAGGTGCTGAAGGCCTGCACCCTGCCGCTGACCGGACAAAGCGTCGTCGATCGGATCATCACCAATCTCGGTGTGCTCGACGTCGTCGATGGCGGACTGAAGCTGGTCGAGCTTGCCGAGGGCGTCACCGACGGCGAGATCCGCAGCGCCACCGAGGCGACCATCGTCAACTAGGCCTGAGCCTTTTGCCGAGTAGCTGGAGCCGGCCTGTGCCGGCTTCGCGAGGACCATAGAGGAGACCACCATGAGCATCCCATCGATCGTCATCGCCAGTGCTGGCCGCACCGCGGTCGGATCCTTCAACGGCGCCTTCGGCAACACGCCGGCGCATGAGCTCGGTGCTGCCGTCATCAAGGGCGTACTTGAGCGCGCGGGCGTCGAAGCGGGTGAAGTCGACGAGGTGATCCTCGGCCAGGTGCTGCAGGCTGGCGAGGGCCAGAATCCGGCGCGCCAGGCAGCGATGAAGGCGGGTGTCCCACAGGAAAAGACCGCCTGGGGCATGAACCAGCTCTGTGGCTCGGGCCTTCGCGCCGTCGCGCTCGGCATGCAGCAGATTGCAACCGGTGATGCGGATATCATCGTCGCTGGCGGCATGAAGATGGGCGACTTCAAGATGATCGACACGATGATCAAGGACGGCCTGACCGACGCCTTCTACGGTTATCATATGGGCATCACCGCCGAGAACGTCGCCCGTCAGTGGCAGCTCAGCCGCGAGGAGCAGGATGCGTTCGCACTCGCCTCGCAGAACCAGGCCGAGGCCGCACAGAAGGCTGGGCGTTTCGCCGACGAGATCATTCCCTTCATCGTCAATGGCCGCAAGGGCGACGTCACCGTCGACCAGGACGAATATATCCGCCACGGCGCAACGCTCGACCAGATGACCAAGCTGCGTCCGGCCTTCGACAAGGAAGGCACGGTCACCGCCGGCAACGCCTCCGGCCTCAATGACGGCGCCGCCGCCACCCTGCTGATGAGCGAAGCGCAGGCTTCCAAGCGCGGCATCCAGCCGCTCGCCCGGATCGTCTCCTGGGCAACGGCCGGCGTCGATCCGCAGGTCATGGGCACCGGCCCTATCCCGGCTTCGCGCAAGGCGCTGGCCAGAGCCGGCTGGGCGATCGGCGATGTCGAGCTGGTCGAGGCCAACGAGGCTTTCGCGGCGCAGGCCTGCGCGGTCAACAAGGACCTCGGCTGGGATCCTGGCATCGTCAATGTCAATGGTGGCGCCATCGCCATCGGCCATCCGATCGGTGCCTCCGGCGCCCGCGTGCTCAACACGCTGCTCTTCGAAATGAAGCGCCGCGGCGCCAGGAAACGTCTGGCAACGCTCTGCATCGGCGGCGGCATGGGTGTCGCCATGTGCGTGGAAGCGATGTGAGGAGGCAGGGCCATGGCCTCCGCCGAGTACCGTCTCTGCGACGTATCGCTCGACCGGTCGTTCGCTGGCCGGGACGCGAGAATTGAGCGGGAGCAAGCGCTCGCGGTTATCGACCTCTTGGAATCCAACACCTTCATTCCGGTCGGTCACGATGGCGGGCCATACCGCCTCACGATTGCGGCGGCCGACGGGCGCCTCGCGTTACATGTCGCCGATGCCCATGGCGAGCATGTCGTCAGTCACTACCTGTCGCTGACGCCGTTCCGCCGATTGCTGAAAGACTACACCCGCATCTGTGAGAGCTACTACGACGCCATCCGCCACCCAGGCCCTGAACGGCTTGAGGCGATCGATATGGGCCGGCGCGGCGTCCATAACGAGGCAGCCGAACTGCTGAAAAGCCGGCTGTCAGCGAAAGTGAACATCGACAACGACACCGCCCGCCGGCTGTTCACACTGATCTACGCCCTGCTCGTGCGCAATGCCGACCGTCGAGTTCTGCTGAGCTGACACAGCTTCGGCCCGAAACTTTCCCACCAAGGAGGAACACCCCAGTGAACGCAATACCACAACGCAACGTGCAAGCCGGAGAAACCAGCTCCGCAGGCTTCCTGGATAGCGTTGACCAAAACTTCCGTCATGCCATGACATTCCTCGACCTGCCGGAAGGCCTGTCGGAGCGGATCATGCAGTGCAACTCGACCTACACGGTTCGGTTCGGCGTCCGCCTGCGGGGTCGCATGTACAGCTTTATCGGCTGGCGCTCGGTCCATAGCGAGCACTGCGAGCCGGTGAAGGGCGGCATTCGCTATGCGTCGAATGCCGATGCTGAAGAGGTCGAGGCCCTGGCAGCGCTGATGACGCTCAAATGCTCGCTGGTCGATGTGCCGTTCGGCGGCTCGAAGGGCGCGCTAAAGATCGATCCGCGCGAATGGACGCCGCAGGAGCTCGAGCGCATCACCCGCCGCTTCACCCAGGAACTCAACAAGCGCGGCCTGATCGGCCCCGGCGTCAACGTCCCGGCACCCGACATCGGCACCGGCGAGCGGGAAATGGCCTGGATGATGGACGAGTTCCGCCGCGCCAATCCGACCGATGTCATCAACGCGCGCGCCTGCGTCACCGGCAAGCCGCTGTCGAAGGGCGGTATTGCCGGCCGCACCGAGGCAACCGGCCGAGGCGTGCAGTTCGCCATCCAGAGCTATCTCCGCGATCCGCGCACTGCCGGCCTGAACGGCAAGCGCGATCTGAAGGGTGCTGCAATCATCGTCCAGGGCTTCGGCAATGTCGGCTACCATGCGGCAAAGTTCGTCTCTGAAGAAGACGGTGCCCGGGTGACGATTGTTGC
The DNA here is from genome assembly GCF_003627795.1 of Rhizobium sp. CCGE531. NCBI lineage: Bacteria > Pseudomonadati > Pseudomonadota > Alphaproteobacteria > Hyphomicrobiales > Rhizobiaceae > Rhizobium > Rhizobium sp. CCGE531. Next base: position 372,790 of record NZ_CP032687.1, read on the forward strand.
CGAACGCGACGGCTATGTCGCCAACGCCGATGGTCTTGCGATCGAGGCGCTGAAGCAGCATCATATCAAGACCGGCAGCATTCTCGGCTTCGAAGGCGCCACCTCGTTTGCCGGCGATATGACGGGCATTGCGCAGCCATGCGACGTCCTCATTCCGGCGGCCATGGAGAATGCCATCCATGCGGGCAATGCAGACCGCATCAAGGCAAATCTGGTCGTCGAGGCGGCCAACGGCCCGATCACCTTCGAGGCTGACAAGGTGCTTCGCACCCGAGGGATCACCGTTCTTCCCGATCTTTACGTCAATGCCGGCGGTGTCGTCGTCAGCTACTTCGAGTGGGTAAAGAACCTGACGCATATTCCCTTCGGTCTGATGGAACGGCGCCGGCGCGAGCGGCGCAACCAGACCATCGCAATGGCGCTGGAACGCATGACCGGCAAGGAATTCCCCGCCGATATCCGCGATGAATTCCTCGAAGGCGGCGCCGAGATCGACCTCGTCCGGTCCGGCCTCGAAGACGTCATGCGCAGCACCTGGACACGGATCGCCGACCTCATCGAACAGCAACCGGAACTCGGTGACTACCGGACCGCCGCCTATGTCGCGTCGATCCGGCAGATCGCCGATGCTTATGAAGCGATAGGAATCTGATCAATTGCCTGCCTAGTCTTACTGCGTCACAAATTTGTGGATTTTATCGATCCTTCATCCGGGAGCAGCATGGACATCGCTGGAGGTTGCGACTGAGTGCGACGGTCAAGTGCCTTCGGATTGTGGCGATCGAATTCGACACGTGTCGCTCGGGTCGGATCGGGGGCTCCGCGGGGTCGATAACCCTGGGGAAGGCCAGATTGCGGGCGGTTTTTGGTTTCGGGCGGCGCTGAGGGGGGAATCGTCTCCCTTTGGGAGATGAGGAATCCGTAAGCGGCAATGCAGAGGCTTGCATGATGATGGAAGCCGCGCCAACCGCGTCCCTCATAGTGGCCGAGCCCGAGTTCCTGTTTGAGTTCCTGATAGTCGCGCTCGATGCGCCAGCGCAGCTTGGCGGTGCTGACGAGCTTTGCGAGCGAAGCGGCGGCCGGGAGAGTGGAGAGCCAGTATTTGAGTGGTTCGGCATCACCCTCGGGCCATTCGATCAGCAGCCATTCCTCGGCGCGGGGCTCGGTCAATTTGTAATCCCTGGACGCGGGCCTGACGCGCACGGCGGCGAAGCGAGAGTTGAGGTCAGTGTTGGTTCCTTCCCGCCAGCCGATGATCTGCCAGGCATCTTGCGGCAGTTCCTGCGCCAACGCCTTGGCCGATATCGGGCTGTGCTCGGGGCTGCGGCGCATCAGCGAGGTTGGCCGCCCCTTTCCGCGCCAGGGCTCGGGTGGCAATGGTCCCTCGCCGGGTCGCCAGACGCTGAGTGTCGGCTGCACGCCCACGACATAGTCGAGGCCGAGTGCCGACAGGCCGGCGCGGAATGCGCCGTCCACGCCATAGCCGGCATCGGCCAACACCACACCGGGCGCCACTCCGGCTGCCTGGGCGGCTCGGATCTGCTCCAGCGCGATGGCCGGTTTGGTCTGGAATGCGACGCTGTCAGGGATCTTCGCCTTGCGCCGCCGCTCGGCATCGTCGGCCCAGATCTCGGGTAGATACAGCCGGTAGGCAATCGGCAAGCTCGCTGCGACGTTGGCGATCGACAAGCTGACCGCGACTTGGCAGTTGTCCTGCTTGCCGAGTTGGCCACAATATTGCCGCGCCACCCCGACCGAATGCCTGCCCTTCTTGGGAAAGCCGGTGTCATCTACAATCCACGCCTCGATCGGCCCATGTCGCTCGATCAGCGGCAGCACCAAATCGCCAATCCGCCGCAGAAGCGCCTCGTCCGACCACGGCGCCTGACCGACGAAATGCAGTAACGACTGATGCTTGGACGAAACCCTCGCCGGTGCCGTTACCGCTGCCAGAGGCTCGACACTCTTGCGCTCCACCGGCAGCATGAGGCCAAGGCAGTAATCCTTCAGCGGCTCTGCCCGATCGGCATGGCCGATCACATCGACAAGCCTCTCGACATAATCCGCAAAGTCTGGTTCACTTCTTCCGTTCAGGCCATTCATCTCAGCTTGCTCCTGCTGACCACGAATCGCCACGCTAGCACATCATCGCAAACCGCGAATCTCCCGTTTTTTGTGACTCAGTAAGACTAGAGAGCCAGCGATTCTTCGATGGCCCTGGCAATAAATTCGCCTCCCACGCGACTTGGCTGCCGTAGGACATGTGTCGACGGCAGCCTCTTTTTTTGAGGTGATCCGGATCTTAACATCGTCGAACCCGGCGTCGATGTTGGAGGGCGGCAACCAGCGTTAGAGGCCGCCCATGCAGAGGTACTTCATTTCGAGATAGTCCTCGAGACCGTGCCGAGAGCCTTCGCGTCCAATGCCGGACTGCTTGATGCCTCCGAAGGGTGCCACCTCCGATGACATGCGGCCAGTGTTGATGCCAACCATGCGCCTCGGCCACGCGCCAGACGCGTTTGAGGTTCGAGGCGTAGAAATAGGCGGCGAGGCCGTAGATCGTATCGTTGGCTTCCCGAATCACCTGCTCCGGGTCATCATAACGGATGATCGGCGCCAGCGGACCGAACGTCTCTTCCTGCGCGATCCGCATCGAACCGACGACGTTGGTGATGACGGTCGCCTCAAAAAATGTTCCCTTCGCGCCGATCCGACGACCGCCGCAGCGAACCATCGCCCCTTTTTTGACAGCGTCATCGACATGCGCTTCGATCTTTTTCAGAGCATCATTGTCGATTAGAGGCCCGTTGCCGTCCGAAAAGCGGATGAAACTGATGTGTAACCAGCACTAGCTGCTGATCTGTGCTGGTCGAGGCTGCATTCTCAGATAAGGTACAAGTGGTTGGAGGCTGGCAAGTTCGTTTGGCCACCCGGTCCGCGATGGCGCCATGCAGATGACGCGCGAAGAGTTCTCGCTTTTGCTAGCCGGTATTGACTGGACGCGCGTCAAACGAAACGCTGTGAGGAGGCCCTCAAAAGCAGGCTGATCCTGTCGGTTTTACGTGAAGATTCAGGCTCCTATGGTAGGGCCAGTCATGCCGCTTCGACATGATACCTTACCCCAGGACACCGTGCAACTGACCCGGATCATTCTCTCGCTCAACGAAGAGAATGCCGACCTTAAGGCGCGCGTGGCCTTCCTTGAGCGCCTGCTCTTCGGGACGAAATCGGAGAAGATGACGATCATCGATCCGACGCAGGCAATGCTCGATCTTGGCGATCTAAGCGACATTCCCGTTGCTGCCAATGACGATGTCGTGCCGGTCATTGAAGACAAAATGCAGGCACGGCGATCGCCAGCGCGCAATATCGGCCGCTTGCCCAAGCACCTTCCGCGGTATGACGAGGTCATCGAACCAGAGAGCAAGACTTGCCCCTGCTGTTCGTTCGAACTTCATTGCATCGGCACTGATGTCAGCGAGGCGCTCGACATCGTGCCTGCGGTTGTCCGGGTGAAACGGACGATCCGGCCACGCTATGCATGCCGGGCCTGCGAAAGTGTTGTTGTGCAGGCGTCCGCACCGGCACGCGTGATGGACGGTGGCATGGTGACCACGGCGTTTGCCGCGCATGTCGCTGTTTCGAAGTTTGCCTGGCATCTCCCGCTCAACAGACAGGCGCAAATACTGGCCTCCTGCGGCGTCATCATTGATCGCGGTACGCTCGGGGCATGGGTCACGCGTGTCGCCTGGTGGCTTGAGCTCCTCTACGATGCGCTCACCGCCTTCATCCGCTCGCAGCCGGGGGTATTCTGTGACGAGAGTATGCTGCAGAGGCACGGAAGGAGTTCAGTATGAACTGACACTGTGTCGTAAAGCTGCGTGAATGATGGAGGCTGGCCCTCCGGGATCGGTTTTCGGGAGCGGGTCTCACCAGTCCGAGCTGCTGCGGTAAAGAGCCGTGGTGGTGAGCGTCGGATGAAAAGTTCGGACGAGATCGAGCAGGTGCGTGTCCGAAAGACGAACGAAAGTGAACCATCCGAAGACGCGTCGTTAAGAAATTCAAGCGTCGTCGAAACCAGGACCGTTTCGTCATCCTGGGATAAGCCCGCGCAACGAGACAAGGAGCCTCCTGCCGGAGCGCCACAGTTCACGCAGTTGCAGGGCCGATACCTGGTCTTCATTTATGCCTATACCAGGATCTTCAAACGCTCCCCGGCAGAAGCGGACATGCGTCGCCACTTTGAGGTGACCGCACCGTCTGTACACCAGATGGTGATAACCCTGGAAAAAGCCGGCCTCATTCAATGCCAGCCTGGAGAAGCGCGAAGCATTCAATTGCTCGTAGAACCTGAGGCGCTGCCAATCCTACGCTAGCTCACCAGTCAGAATCTCTTAGGAGCGGTACTAGTTGCCGTGGTGGCATAGCGATTGAATGGATAAAAAAAGTTTCAAAGGGCTTCGCAAACTTACAGTTTTGGCACGGACAGTGAGAGGACGGAAAATGGCACAAGATAAGCTAGTTGGCTTAAACCGGCGCAATCTTCTATCGCTAATCGGTATGACTGCAGGCAGTATGACGATGTACCACGCCATGACTACGCTCGGGCTGGCTGGTGAGTCTAGATACAACGGACCAATAAAGCTGGAAGGCGCTCCGAAGGACACTTCCGTCTTGATTCTTGGAGCAGGATTGGCGGGTATGACGGCAGCACTCGAACTGCGTCAGGCCGGTTACAACGTGAAAATACTGGAATACAACAATCGAGTAGGTGGCCGAAATTGGACGATACGCGGCGGCGATAGCGTGAAGGAACTGGGCGGCGAGATCCGGAATTGTGAATTTGATGAGGGGCTTTACATCAATCCTGGTCCGTGGCGAATTCCGTATCATCACCATGGCTTGCTCGCATACTGCAAGCGGCTGGGCGTGGTGCTAGAGCCCTTCCAACAACTCAACCACAACGCGTTCCTGCACTCCACAAGGGGGGGCGGCGGCAAGCCGCAGCGAGTGCGTTACGTTATGACCGATATTCGGGGACACATATCAGAGCTGCTGTGTAAGGTGACGCGCAAGGGCGCACTCGAAGGGAGTGTCACTAAGGAAGATCAGGAGATGCTACTTGAGGCCCTTCGCTCCTGGGGCGCGTTGGATGAGAATTATGCCTACCAGAATAGCACACACGTGAGAGAGTTTCGCGGTTCGGTCGAAGCCTATCGCGCGGGGAGAAATAGCGTCGTGCCAACGTCCGGAAAGCCGCTGAGCCTTTCCGAAATACTAGGTTCGGGCCTTTGGAGCGATCTAGCCGCTTTTGCGCGCTATGAATTCCAAACAACCATGTTCCAGCCACGTGGCGGCATCGACCTGATTGGCAAGGCTTTCAGCAAGGAAGTGGACGACCTCGTCACCTATAACGCCAAGGTGACAAAGATCGAGCAGGACGAGAAGCGCGTCACGGCCTATTACGAAGACAGCGAGAATCCCGGTACAATACAGCGGGCGAGCGGCGACTGGTGCGTATGTACGATTCCCCTGACGATCCTCAGTCAAATCGACATCAATGTCAGCGCCGAAATGCTCGCAGCGATCAAAGCTGTACCCTATGCATCATCCGTGAAGGTAGGCCTACAGTTCAAGCGTCGTTTTTGGGAGGAAGATGACCTGATTTTCGGGGGCGTGAGCTACACCAATCTGCCGATCCGGCAGATTTCTTATCCAAGCAGTGACTTCAATACGAAGGGAAAGGGCGTTCTGCTGGGCTGTTACACTTGGAATGGGCCGAATTCCTATGAGTTCACGTCAATGGCTCCCGAGGAACGCGTGAAGCGGGTTGTCGAATACGGTGCGCGGATCCATCCTCAATACAAAGAGGAATTCGAAAATGGCGTTTCCTGGGCCTGGCATCGCTCCCCGTTTACACTTGGCTGCGCCGGGGACTGGACGGAAGACACCCGCAGGGAACACTTCAATAATCTTTGCAAGATCGACGGTCGCGTAGTAATCGCCGGCGAGCATGCATCCCAAGTCCCGGCCTGGATGGAGGGGGCGATTCTCTCCTCACTAGACGCAATCACAAGGCTTCATAAGCGCATCATGGCTGGCTGATAATACGTTGCGACCAATTGAAGGTTTTTTCCGATGGCGAAAAACTCCAAAGGGCCTCTAGGCTCCGTTGTTGTTTCAATCTTGACGATGGCGCTCGCTGTCCCCGTCGGAGCCCAAGTAATGTTGAGCGACGGTGAGAACTTCAGTGAACAAAGCGGGGAAGCGCTGTATGCGAACGTCTGTGCCGCTTGTCATATGAACCATGGGGAAGGTGCGATGGGGGCAGGCAAATATCCGGCCCTTACTCAAAATCAGAATCTAGTGGTCGGGGATTACCCAGTTTACTTGGTGCTCCACGGGCATACAGGCATGCCACCTATCGGTCATATGATGAGCGATGACCAAGTTGCTGCCGTCGTTAACTACGTGCGCACAAATTTCGGCAACAATTACGAAAATGAAGTGACACGCGAGGACGTGGCGGACATCCGATAAGGCGAACACGACGGTCCGTTTCGAAAGAAGAGAATGACCGCAGCAAGCCAAATTCTCTATGGCGTCGACTCATAAACTCTGGCACCATATTCTTGTTGCGACGAGCTTTACGGCGGCGAGGTAGTTTTCCGGGTGCTTGTCATATCGGGTTGCGATGCCTCGGAACTGCTTGATCCTGTTGAAGAACCGTTCCACGAGATTACGTTGCCGATAGACCCAGCGCGAAAATACAAAGAGCCCTTGCGATTACTCTTCGGCGGGATGTTGGCCCAGGCCTTTCTCTCGGCGGCCTTAGCCCGTATGGCATTCGTGTCATAACCCTTGTCGGCCAGCAGGATGTCCCCCTCGCCAAGCTCATCCGTCAGCGCGTCGGCTTCGGCACAATCGGCGATCTGTCCACCAGTCAGACGCAGATTGACCGGGCGACCTTCGGCATCGACGAGCGCATGGATTTTGCTCGTAAGGCCGCCGCGGGAACGTCCCATGCCACCATCGTCTCCATCCCTTTTTTCCCGTGTCCGCGTGCTGGTGAACGCGGACACAGGTCGAGTCGATCATGACGATGTCGCCATCGTAGGCCTTGGACACCGCTTCAAGAAGCCGATCCCATACCCCGGCTTTGCGCCAGCGGACGAAGCGGTTGTAACAGGTCGTCGGCGGGCCATAGCGTTCCGGAACTTCCGCCCAAGGCGAGCCCGTTCGAAACCGCCAGAGGATGCCATTCAGTACCCGCCGATCATCAACGCGGGCAACGCCGCGTGGCTTGTTGGGTAACAACGGCGATATAATCGACCATTCGTGGTCAGTCAGTTCGTAGCGACGACGCGTCATCAAATGCTTCCCTACTTCGAAGCCTTGAATCACGGCGGTCGATAAATGCCAAGAAATTTTATGAGTTTACGCTGTAATCTTCCAGGAGCGATCAATCCTGGCGGATCCAGGGGGACGAACGTGTGCTGCAGGCACACATGAAGGGAGTTCAACATGAACAACTAACGTGTGGACAAGCTGCGTGAAAGATGAGGGTGGGCCCCTCGGGATCGGCTTTCAGGAGCAGGTTCCAAACCAGTCCGAGCTGCTTGCTGCGGTAAAGAGCCGTGGTGGTGAGCGTCGGATCAAAAGCTCATGGCATGACCATGAGCAGGTGCGTGTCCGAAAGACGAACAAACGTGAACCCTCGAAGACTCGTCGTAAACTGGTCAGATACCGTCAAAATCAGGGGCGGTTCGTTCCTCTGAGACAAGTCCGTCAGGAGCCTGATTATCGGGCGGACGGCGGTCGGCGGTGAGAGGGCGTGAGTCGGTCACAGGCTTTTGCGCGGAACTGCAGGAACCAGCTTTCTGATGCCAAGGGAGAAGCACAAGCGGCACATCACCGTGAGGCGAGAGTACAGATACAGGAAGTTGGGGCGAACCGACCCGTAGTAGTGATGAAGGCGCTTTAATGGAGCTGGAGCAAAGGGGTCGGATCAGGTGGTCGTATTTTCGAAACAACTGGAGACAGGATGACGTCGGCGGATACGACAGACAAGCCGTTTAGGATCGATAAGCGGCTGGTGTACGAAGCTTATAAAGCGGTCAAATCCAATGGTGGTGCGGCCGGAGTGGATGGGCAGACGATCGAGCAGTTCGAAGCCGACTTGAAGGCTAATCTCTACAAGATCTGGAACGGGATGAGTTCGGGAAGCTACTTTCCGCCACCGGTCCGTGCCGTCCCCATTCCCAAAAAGACTGGGGGCCAGCGGATTTTGGGTGTGCCCACCGTGAGCGATAGGATCGCGCAAATGGTGGTCAAACGGCTCATTGAACCGGAACTTGATCAGATCTTCCGGCCAGATTCCTACGGCTACCGACCGGGCAAATCTGCTCTGGACGCGGTAGGGATCACGCGTCAGCGGTGCTGGAAATATGATTGGGTTTTAGAGTTTGATATCAAGGGCCTAAATGACAACTTGGCGCACGATCTCTTGCTCAAGGCGGTCCACAAGCATGTCAAGGGTCAAGGGGCGTTGCTCTATATCGAAAGATGGCTGACGGCGCCCTTGGAACAGGATGGACAAAGGATAGGGCGGATCGCGGTACCCCGCAAGGGGGTGTGGTCAGTCCGATTCTTTCAAATCTGTTCCTGCACTACGCATTTGATCTCTGACCGGACATACCCCGACCTCCCATGGTGCCGGTATGCGGATGACGGTCTGGTGCACTGCCGGACCGAACAGGAAGCGGAGGCCGTCAAGGCTGCCCTTCAAGCAAGGCTGGCGGAATGCCAGCTGGAAATGCATCCCACCAAAACCAAGATCGGTTACTGCAAAGACCCCAAACGCAGGGGAACGTATCCGAACGTCAGCTTTGACTTTCTCGGATACTGTTTTCGACCGCGAGTGGTGAAAAATCCGCAAAATGGGCGACTGTTCTGCGGATTTACGCCGGGGGTTGCTCCCTCGGCGCTGAACCACATGCGGGCGACGATCCGGGACTTGAAACTCCGACAGAAAACGCATGTGTCGCTGGCCGACATTGCTCGCGAGATCAATCCGCTCCTCCGGGGGTGGATTGCGTATTACGGGCGGTTTACGCCATCGGCGCTGGATGCCTTGCGGCGTTACGTCAATCAGACGCTGTGCGTGTGGGTGAGAAGGAAGTTCAAGCGCTATGCCCGTTCGACCCAAGCAGGGAAATTTCTACAACGCCTTGCCCAAAGTCGAACGAAGCTTTTCGTGCATTGGCAGCTCGGAATAACCGGTAAGTTCGTCTGATGGGAGCCGTGTGAAGCGACAGTTTCACGCACGGTTCTGAGAGCGCGGAGGGTGAAGTCCCTCCGCGACTCGCCCGATCGCGACATGGCTTCAAACGCCGCTACTAAGAATGGTCTCGTCCTCCCGAGCCTTTGCCGCAACGCAAGCGGAATGATGGTGCAGCCGCTCGGCGCGGCGACCGAATGTGAGTTTGAACCGGCAATGGAAACAGGCCCGTTCACGCGAACAGGCTCAGCCTTGGATGCCGAAAGAGCGACCGAAGAAAACATGCGATGGAGTTCTTGACCCGATCTTCCCCATATGAGTCGCTCGCTCCCAAGAACGTAAATGGTCAAGCGAGGACAGAAGCATCGGCGCTGCAGTTAACTGAACGGATCTGCGATGCTGTATCCTTCAGCATCGTTCGCGCTGTCGTCCAAGACATGACTGTTTGTTGGCAAGCCTGCCATCTGACAAGAGGGCACTAGCAAAAGGAATACGAAGCTCCCAGAAGAAGGCCTTGCAAACTCTTATTTAGATCATCCTTCGCGAGGCGCCTCCTTCGCCCCGGAGATTGAGGTCGATATTTCGTCCGGTTCGCAAAGGGACGGAAATGGTGCGATTGACCACCTGATCAGATTAACGGCACGCTCCAGCATCATTTCTGTCTGAGAACGACTTGACGAACATGCGATGACATGTCCAATCGAGTCTAAATAATCACCTCTTCTGACGATTTGTGCCTTTGGTGTAACGTAAAATTTGACCTCGTTGACACCCGGTACAGCAGCCGCGCGATTGTCACCACTGATCCAATCGAGGATGCCATCGCCCTCCGGAAGCAGGCTCCTCACTGCTGCTATGTGCGAATGCTTTGCTCGCAAGTCACAAATTTGTTGGCCGATGACAAGATTGATGTGCGCCGTGATCAAATCAACGCCGTACGCCAGTTGAACCAGTCTAGCTTCCCCGGTCGGAAGGCGGGGATTAACTTCAATGACAACTGGGCCATCGTTCGTCCATCGGAATTCAATGTTTGCCGGTCCCCATCCAAGACCGAGAGCTCGCAAGCAGCTAAGTGAAACATCGATGATGCGTTGAAGTTCGGTTTCAGTCAGCGGGGCAGGAAAGGTGTATTCACGAAAGACGAAATGTGGCGGGGGGCCGAAGTCAGCGGTACCAATTGCAATGACTTGGTTTCCCATTGTATTAGCGCCGTAGTACGGGCCTTGTGCGAATTCTTCGACGAGTATCTTCGGCGAAGATTGCCACGGGTGATCTCCGTCGAGCAGATGGCTCGTATGTTGAGCTAACTCTTTGGCATCCCGGCACAATCGGACACCGCTGCCGCCGAGGCCTGCGGTTGGCTTTAGTATCACCGGCAGACCAATCTTCTCCGCTGAGCATTCCACCTCCATTGCATCTGTTGCCAAGCGGTAAGCAGGTACTGGAACTCCGTATTCCGCGAGTACTTGGCGTTGCACAAATTTGTCGCAGCATCGATCAATCGATGCGGGGTCCGGTCCAGGTAGAGTGAAGTGTCGACAGAGTCGGGCAACTGTTGCATAGACTGTCTCGCTCGGGCTTGGAAACCCGGTAATGCCAGCAATCTCATAAGTCGTGCTTAACTGGTAGCATTCGCGGATTAACGCATCGAGATCGTCTGTATCGACACAGATTGTCTGAACCTCGTTCGCGCCAAGATAGTCGTACTGAGCTGGATCTGCAGACAGAGTAATAAGATGGAGACCAAGCCGCTGAGCCGCTTGGACGTACAGCGGGCCATTAGCCCGTGAACCTTCAATTAAGATGAGTGTTCTTCCTTTCATTGGCGTCAACCTCCATGTGGCGTGCTTTCAGGCGAGCTGAGGATGAATTTCCATCAGTTTTTACGCACGCCTCTCCGCGGATTTGCGGGTGAACGTATCATTGCCGAGCAATCTGCGAACGCGAAGATTTTGTAAATTTTTTCTGAGAGGACGTGCGACGACGTCTAATATTGCTGTGGCAAACTACTGTCATCCGTGAGCGCGACGAACAACCCACCTTTTCTTTTGTGAATGAGGCCGTGAGATAAGCTCCTTCATCGATAGGAGCGGAATGGAATGGTTGGAGATCGCGTTGATGCCATGCTTGAAGTCATGGATGAAGGCATGCATGAAGCCAGGCATGAGGGAAAGTATCGCCGGATCGAGGTGATCACCGGTCGGCGCCAGCGGCGGAATTGGACTGACGAGGAGAAGGCGCAGATCCTTGCGGAAAGCGCAGAACCTGACGTGAACATCTCGGCCGTTGCCCGGCGCTGGGGCGTCAATCGCGGCTTGCTGAATGTGTGGCGACGGGATGCCGGACTAACCTCTCAACGGTCGGCAAAGGCCAGTTTGCCGTCTGCCGTGTTCGTGCCGGTGACAGTGGTTGGGGATGGCGCACGACACGAAGGCTCGCCATCGAATGCCTCGGAGGTTCTTGCTGGCCGAATTGAGATCGAAATTGCGGGCGCACGCATGACGGTTATCGGCTCGGTGGCGCCCGAGTTGGCGCAGGCGATGGTGGCGGTGTTGCGAGGGCGCCGGTGATCGGACTTTCACCAAGCGGTGTGAAGATCATGGTTGCGACGCGACCTGTCGACTTCCGGCGCGGCATGAATGGCCTGGTGGCGTTGGTGGCGTCAGCCCTTGAAGCAGATCCTTATTTATGCGTCGGGTGAGATTTTGTGGCGGAGCCGTCCCGGCGTTAGCCGAGGCCCGTCTAATCTGGAATTCTCCGCCACATAATATTTCGTGCCTCTTGGGATGGGTGCGGGATCCCCCCGCGCCGCTATTCGGAGGGACAACATGCTCGACTTCTATTTCTGGTATCGTGGGGTGCTCAAGCGCCTGCGTAGTGGTGCGCTTGGTGGCGAGATGGATCGCCTCGCGGAGCATTTTTTCACGCTCGGTTATAAGCGAGCGTCCGCCAAGATTTACCTGAGCCGGATTGCGCGTTTTAGCCAGTTTGCCTTGACGCGCTGTGGTCCGATGCCGATCCATCAAGATGTTATCGACAGCTATTTGGGCGCGTTTACTGCTGATACTCCGCGCATTGGGGCAGTATCGGCTCTGGCACATGCACGGAGAGTGGCTCCGGAGCGGTTCATTATTTCTGTTTCAAGTGAAGAGGATGATCCGGATGCTGCGCTTCTGGCCTCCTTTTCGGACTATCTGCGCAGGGTACGGGGGCTGGAGCCTAATACCCGCGAAGGCGTTCTTCTGGGCGGCCGCCGCTTTCTGGATTGGTTCCGCCATCACCATCTCGGCCAGGACCTCGAGGCGTTGACGGCTGAGCAGGTCCTTGCTGCTGTCGAGCATCGGCTGTCACTATCGGCGACCTCCGGCACCCGCACGGCAGCGACTGCTCACACTCGAACATTTCTTCGGTTTTTGTATTGGGCTGGCTACCATCGCCAAGATCTCGCCGGCGTTGTCCCAAGGACGCCCTCTTGGCGTTTGGCACATTTGCCGCCACGCCTTGCATGGGATGACGTTCGGCAGGCGATCGATGCGATCGGCGCAACGACGCCGGTCGACATCCGCGATCGAGCCGTCCTGCTGCTGCTCGCCACTACGGGCATTCGCAACGGCGAGTTACGCGCCATTCGGCTGAAGGATATCGACTGGCGTACTGGCGAGGTTTTTGTCCGGCGCACCAAGGGCAAGCGTGATCGGGTGGTGCCACTCCTAGAGGAGACCGGCGCCGCACTCGCCGATTACATCCTGCGCGCTCGACCGAAGGTGGATAGTCCGTATCTGTTCCTGTCCTTCACGCCGCCGCTGGGGCCGTTCAAGTGCGCGTCGCCTGTTTCGAGGATCGTGCGGAAGCGGTTGCGGCATGGCGGGGTCGAACTTGGGCGAGTCGCAGGTGCGCATCTCCTGCGCCACAGCCTTGCCACCCAGCTCGTCAGGCAGCAAAGGCCAATCAACGAGGTCGCCGATCTTCTTGGCCACCGGAGCATCAACACAACGGCGTTGTACGTGAAGGTTGCGGCCTCGCAACTCGCCGAGGTCGCACTCCCCTTTCCGGGAGGCGCCGCATGACCGCCTTTGCCCGATTCCTCGGCGAGAAGGTTGAGCGTTACATCGAACTGCGCCACTCGCTCGGCTATGCCTTCAGTAAGCAAGCTGGTACGTTGCGCGCTTTTGTCCGCTACATTGAACGCACTCAAATCGACGCGCCCGCCACCCGGACGATGGCGCTGGACTTCGTCCTATCGTTCGGCGGGGCCGCCAACAGCCGCACCACTCGTCACGGCGTGCTCCGCAGATTCTACGAGTATCTCGCCGTCTATGACGCCCAAACCGAGAGCTTGGAGCGTAGGGTCTTTCCCAGATCCAGGGCAATTCCGCCGCCGCGGATCCTCAGCGAGTCAGAGTTGGCGTCGCTCATCGACGCATGTGCGCGCATTTCGCCAAGCATCCCTCTCAGGGGGCGGACGATGGCAACGCTAATCGGATTGTTGGCAAGCTCGGGACTGCGATCTGGCGAAGTGGTAAGGCTTGATCGTTCCGACGTCGATCTGACCAACGGGGTTCTTCTCGTTCGGAAGACGAAGTTCCGCAAGGACCGTCTCGTTCCAGTTCACACGACGACCCAGGCTGCCCTTCGCCACTACGCCAGTGAGCGTGACGCCGCTTTTCCCACGCCCAAGGACCAGGGCTTCTTCCTCAGCTCTCGTGGCAACCGCCTCTCAGCGACCGGCCTGCAAAACGGTTTTGCCGAGGTGCGTAAGCTCTCCGGCCTTGATGGCGGTAAGCCCTTAAGGCCGCACGATCTCAGGCACCGGTTCGCCGTGACCCGCCTCAGCTTCTGGCATCAACAGCGCGCAGACGTTCAGGCGTTGCTCCCGTTGCTCGCCACCTATCTCGGCCACGCCAGCTACAGCGATACCGCTTACTACCTCACTGGTTCGGCGGATCTTCTCGCCATTGCGGCGGACCGCGCTTTCCTCGATGGAGGTGCAGCATGAGCGAACATCTGCTCCTGGCGCCGCTCCTGGAATCCTACTTTCGCCGGCGCCTAACCAAGCAGCGCAACGCCACTCCCGCGACTGTCGCGAGCTATCGCGACGCCTTGCGCATGCTGATCCTCTTTGCCGCCGCCAGGTTGCGGAAGAGGCCGGCGGCGTTGGTGCTCGAAGATCTCGATCGAGACCTCGTTCTCGCATTTCTCGACGAACTCGAGGAGAAGCGGAACAACACCGTCGCCACGCGTAATGCCCGACTAGCTGCGATACGATCTTTCTTCCACCATGTGGCAGCCGCCGACCCGGCGTCCTTTGGTGTCGCGCAACGCGTGCTGACGATTCCCACAAAACGCGCGCACATTGAGGTGACGCACCATCTCACCGACGCAGAAGTGGACACCGTCATTGCGGCGCCCGATCAGAGGACGCCCCGTGGTCGGCGCGACCGCGCGTTTCTGCTGTTCCTGGCGCGGACCGGCGCGCGGGTCTCCGAAGCCATCGGTGTCAATGCTGACGACCTTCAGTTGGGACGCCCGCACTCGCAGGTGCTATTGCACGGTAAGGGGCGCAGAGATCGCGTCATCCCCGTTCCTCAGGATCTGGCGAGAGCGCTGGCGGCCTTGTTGCGCGAGCGCGGAATCACCAACCACGAACCACGACCGATCTTTATCGGTGCCCACAATGAGCGCCTGACGCGCTTCGGGGCGACCCACATCGTACGACGAGCGGCGGCCAAGGCAGTGGCCACAAGGCCGGATTTGGCCGAAAAGCCCATATCGCCACACATCTTCCGGCACTCCCTTGCCATGAAGCTTCTCCAGTCCGGCGTGGATCTTTTGACGATTCAAGCCTGGCTCGGGCACGCACAGGTCGCCACCACCCACCGCTATGCCGCCGCGGATGTCGAGATGATGCGTAACGGACTCGAAAAGGCGGGCATCAAGGGCGATTACGGGACGCGCTTCCGGCCCACCGATGCCGTTCTGCAACTGCTGAACAGCATCTAAGCTAAAACATTATGTGGCGGAAGATGCCAGATTTGGCAGTCCCCGGCTGGCGCCATGACGGCTCCGCCACAAAATCTCACCCGATGCATAAAAAGGGTTGGACTAACCCGCTCCGCTACGCCGGAGCGGGAAGGAGGTCAGGTATTCAGTAGGAGCCCCAACTGCGAGAGGATGGGACGGCTGTTTTCAGCTATTCCATCAGACAGAGGAGCTCGTCATGACCCCACTTCGCCAGCGCATGAGCGAAGACATGCAAATGCGCAATTTTTCGCTCAATACCCAGATCTCATATCTGCGGCAGGTATCGCTGTTTGCACGATACTTCGGCAAAGCGCCTGACTTGCTCGGCCGTGAGGATATTCGGACCTATCAGGTCTATCTGGCCAACGAGAAGAAGCTGGCGCCTACCTCAATCCATATCGCGGTTTCGGCGTTGCGCTTTTTCTTCAGCGTCACGCTCGAGAGGGACTGGGTGCCTGCAGAGGTCTTGCCGCTTCCCAAGAAGCCGCAGAAACTGCCGATCATCCTCAGTCCGGATGAAGTACGGCACTTTCTCGGCTGCGTGGCCGATCTCAAACACCACGCCATCCTGACGACCTGCTATGCCGCCGGTCTGCGCATTTCGGAAGCGGTGCAGCTGAAGCCCACGGACATCGACAGCCAGAGAATGGTCGTCCGTGTCGAGCAGGGCAAAGGCCAGAAGGACCGCTATGTGATGCTGTCGCCCAAGCTCCTGGAGATCCTGCGCGACTATTGGAGGATGCGGCGGCCAGAGGCATGGCTCTTCCCTGGCGATCGCACCGGCCACCCGATCAGCAGGGATGCAGTTGGGCAAGCCTGCGCAAAAGCGCACGATCTTTCCGGCTTGTCCAAACCAGTGACGCCGCACAGCTTGCGGCACGCCTTCGCCGTCCATCTTCTCGAGGCCGGCGCCGACGTGCGCACCATTCAATTGCTGCTCGGTCACCGCAGCCTCGCGACCACCGCCCACTATCTACGGATCGCCACCAACAAGGTCTGCGCTACGGCGAGCCCGTTCGAGCTATTGCCGCGTCCGGCGCCGACCCTGCCACCCGCCAAGCCGGAGTATTTCTGAGCTCCCGATGGCCCGTTCGGGGCCGGAAGTGGCGGACATCTTCCGCCGCTACGGCGAGGCCTATCGTGCCCAGCACACATCGCTGTCGACCGCTCAGCGCCGTGTCATGACGGCGATCGAGTTGTGCCGGACCGCCGCGCTCGGTGGGCACGTCGAAGCGTGCGATCAATGCGGCCACCGGCGCATCGCCTTCAACAGCTGCCGTGACAGGCATTGTCCCCGCTGCCAATCGCTGGCCCGGGCGCAATGGCTGGACGATCGACGCGCCGAGCTGCTCGACACCCAGTACTTTCACGTCGTCTTCACACTGCCGGAGGCCATTGCCGCCATCGCCTATCAGAACAAGGCGCTCGTCTACGGGCTGCTCTTCCGGGCCACCGCCGATCCGCTGCGCACCATCGCCGCCGACCCCAAGCATCTCGGCGCCGAGATCGGCTTCTTTGCCGTCCTGCACACCTGGGGACAAAATCTGCTGCACCATCCGCACCTGCACTGCGTCGTCCCGGGTGGCGGGTTCTCGCCGGACGGCACGCGATGGATCGCCTGCAAGCCCGGCTTCTTCCTGCCGGTCCGCGTGCTCTCGCGCCTGTTCCGCCGCTTGTTCCTGGAGCACCTGGCGAAAGCCTTCGACGCGGGCAAGCTGCAGTTCTTTTCCGACTTGCAGCGCCTTGGCGAGCGCAAAGCCTTCCGGCGCTATCTGGCACCGCTGCGAAAGGCCGACTGGGTCGTCTACGCCAAGCCGCCGTTCGCAGGGCCCGAACAGGTGCTCGACTATGTCGGCCGCTACACCCACCGCGTCGCCATCTCCAACAACCGCCTCGTCGATATCGAGGATGGCGCCGTGCGTTTCCGCTGGAAGGATTATCGGCACGGCGATCGGCAAAAGGTCATGACCGTCTCCGCCGATGAATTCATCCGCCGCTTTCTGTTACACGTCCTGCCCGAGGGCTTCCATCGGATCCGCTATTACGGTTTCCTCGGCAACCGCTACCGCGAACAAAAGCTTGCCCATTGCCGCGAGCTGCTCGGCATGCCGGTACCCGAGCCATCAGAGAGCCGAGCCTCGAAGGACTACCGCGACCGCTACGAGGAACTTACCGGATGTTCCCTCAGGCAATGCCCGGCCTGTCGTCAAGGGCAGATGATCACCATCGAAGTTTTCGACGGCGTCACCGGACCGCCGCGTTACTGGGATACGTCATGAAAGAAGCGCAGCGCTTTCATCGTCGCCGTTCCACCGGAAACCGGTCGGTCCCGAGAAGGTGTGTGCCGTCGCGCCTATCAGCCCTTCCCGGCAAGGTACAACGGCAATCCTTATCCTTATCGAATTCCAAATCGGCGCTGTGTTCGTCCCGTGCACCCAGCGGCGACTCTCGTCAACACCGCGCCTGCGGCGCCTTTGCTCAGAGCCGCACCATTCAATCCCCATAGAACCCGGGTCGCGCCCGCGGCTTAGCCCAACACGTTTTTAGCGCACCGTCGCTGTCGGCCTCGGCGCGCTCCTCAACGTGCATACCCGCGACGCCACGCTAAAAACGCTCTGCATTATGTGGCGCGCCACATAACCTTATTGCGGCGACGTGTTCGTGTTCCGCGCCAAGCGTCTTGATCGGCTTCGTTGCATTTACTGGGACGGATCAGGCATGATTTTAGCGACGAAGTGGTTGGAGGCAGGCAAGTTCGTTTGGCCACCGATCCGCGATGGCGCCATGCAGATGACGCGCGAAGAGTTCTCACTTTTGGTTGCCGGTATTGACTGGACGCGCGTCAAACGAAACGCTGTGAGGAGGCCCTCAAAAGCAGGCTGATCCTGTCGGTTTTACGTGAAGATTCAGGCTCCTATGGTAGGGTCCGTCATGCCGCTTCGACATGATACCTTACCCCAGGACACTGCGCAATTGACCCGGATCATTCTCTCGCTCAACGAAGAGAATGCCGACCTTAAGGCGCGCGTGGCCTTCCTTGAGCGCCTGCTCTTCGGGACGAAATCGGAGAAGATGACGATCATCGATCCGACGCAGGCAATGCTCGATCTTGGCGATCTAAGCGACATTCCCGTTGCTGCCAATGACGATGTCGTGCCGGTCATTGAAGACAAAATGCAGGCACGGCGATCGCCAGCGCGCAATATCGGCCGCTTGCCCAAGCACCTTCCGCGGTATGACGAGGTCATCGAACCAGAGAGCAAGACTTGCCCCTGCTGTTCGTTCGAACTTCATTGCATCGGCACTGATGTCAGCGAGGCGCTCGACATCGTGCCTGCGGTTGTCCGGGTGAAACGGACGATCCGGCCACGCTATGCATGCCGGGCCTGCGAAAGTGTTGTTGTGCAGGCGTCCGCACCGGCACGCGTGATGGACGGTGGCATGGTGACCACGGCGTTTGCCGCGCATGTCGCTGTTTCGAAGTTTGCCTGGCATCTCCCGCTCAACAGACAGGCGCAAATGCTGGCCTCCTGCGGCGTCATCATTGATCGCGGTACGCTCGGGGCATGGGTCACGCGTGTCGCCTGGTGGCTTGAGCTCCTCTACGATGCGCTGACCGCCTTCATCCGCTCGCAGCCGAGGGTGTTCTGTGACGAGACGCCGCTTCCGCGCCTCGATCCAGGACGCAAGCGAACCAAGGTCTGCCAGTTATGGGCGCAAGCGGTTGACGACCGCCCCTGGAATGGTCCGGCGCCGCCGGCGGTTGCTTATATCTTTGCCGAAAGCCGCAGTGCGCGCGAGATCGAGGGGCAATTGTCGTCGTTTGCCGGCGTGCTTCAGGTTGATGGATACCAAGCCTATAAAACCATGGTCAAACGACGCGGCAAGAGCAACGTTGCCCCCATGCGGCTGGCCTTCTGCCTCGCCCATGCACGGCGAAAGTTCGTTGATGTCGTCAAACTGACCGGCTCTTCGGAGGCCTTGTCGATCCTTGCCAGGATTGCCGAAATCTATCGCATCGAAGCAAAACTACGAGGGGAAGATGAAGATACCCGGCTTAGCGGCAGGCGTCGTGAGGCGGCTCCCATCATGAGGGAGCTGAAGGTCCATCTCACCGAACTGAGCGACGAGGTGTCGTCGAAATCAGCACTTGGCAAGGCAGTCACTTACATGCTCAACCACTGGGGCGGCCTGACAGCCTTCCTCGATGATGGCCGGATCGAGGTGGACTCCAACGTAGTCGAGCGTTCAATGAAATCCGTGGCTCTGACGAGAAAGAACTCATTATTCGTGGGCAACGAGCGGGGTGGCCAGACCTTCGCGGTCCTGGCATCGCTCGTGAACACGGCAAAGCTTAACGGCGTGGACCCCGACGCCTGGCTTGCCGATGTGCTGGAACGCATCATCTCCGGCAAAGTCAAAGCCAACGAGATGGAGAGCCTTTTGCCTTGGGCCTGGAACGCCGAGCGCGAAGCGATGACACAGCAGGAGCGACAAGCGGCATGACACAGAACAGCCAGGAGATGACGCCGCGACCGAAGCTCGATGACGACGCATTCGAAGCCTTTATCAGGAGACGTCGTCCGCCATCGCCTATCTGGTCAATGAGCAGTCTCGATGGTTATCTTACGGCCCTCATCATCGGCCCGAAGTTCATCGACCCACGCCAATGGATCCCGGAACTGACCGGCCCGGATGCCCTGAACCTGCCGATGGAAACAACCGAACATCGGGCCGTGCAGACGATCGTGGCGGAGTATAATCGGATATCTGCAAGCCTTTCCGAGAGACCGAAAGACCACCGGCCCAGGTTCACCAGGATCGATGATCAGACCCTTGATCCATTCGATTGGGACATCTGCTTTCTCCTCGGAACAGGATACGCGCCGAGGCTTTGGCAGCCTGTCCTTCGAGGTCATGCCGTCACTGGGGATATCATCGCGCCGATCCGCAAGCTCGGCGAGACAAAACGGAAAGCGACCCACCAGGATGCTGCTGCCGTCGCCGAAGCACTCGTCAATATCCGAACCTATTTTATGCCGAAGCGGGCAAAGCAGAAGTTCTAAAAGAAAGTGCTATTGCGATCCCGTCAACGCCGAAAGCAGTGGGCTGTTCGTCGCGCTCACTGTCATCCTGAATGTACGATGGTGTCAGAACCCAGCGAGTGTCTCTTGCCCATGTCATATTTCGACATTGATGTTTATAGAGCCACCAGCGACGCCACGGCGCTGAATCCGGGTTAACAGTCATGCTCGGATGATTTCGGCCATGTATTGTGGGTTTCTGCCTGCTTTGTTTCGTCTGAGTTTGATACTGCGCTTGTCGTTATGGCTTCGAACCATGTTGATGGCGAAGTGTCGGACGACGGCCATGTTGGCTGGTCCATGCCCGGTTCGAGATCGGGCGGCATCCTCGTTGAAGGTGACGTCGAGTACCCAATGGAGGGAGTTCTCGATGGCCCAATGGCCACGTATGGCCTCGGCGAACTGGAGCGCGGTCATCGACCGCGAGGAGATATAGAAGCGGACCTGGCTGCTTTGCCTGGACTTTTCATAGACTTGTGCTTGCACCTTGACGATGGTGGCGATGGACGGGAAGCGGTATTCGCCGGGAAAGCGCCTGTCGCCGGAGAGCCAGTCGATTTGAGTGGAGACGGTGACCCGCCGCTCTTCGACCCGGCCATGGCCCTTGTCGACTTCGGTCACGGTTGAGGTGAGGTTTGCCGGAGCGTCGGCAAAGAAGCGCTCGATCTCACCCATCAGGCCGGGCTGATTGGCCTTGGCCGCCAGGAGGTAATCAGCGCCTGCATCGAGCACCGCCTGGGCGGTTTTGGCATTGCAGGCAATGGCGTCGATGGTCACGAGCGCGCCTTTCAGGCGATCTTTTTCGGCCAACCGTTCCAGCAGCAAGGGGATGGTGTCCTGCTCACAGCTTGTCGTTGCCACTGCCTCTTGTCCAAGAACCAGCCGTTCACGGGTGGCGAAAGCCGAGACGAGATGCAGCGCCGCCCGGCCGTTGGCCCGGTCATGACTGCCGCGCGAGGTCTTTCCGTCAATCGCCACCAGCGCCGGAGCATCGGGTCGAAGCGTCGCCGCCCAGGATATGAAGCAGTTCGAAAACAGGTCCGGATCGATCCGGTTGAGCAGAATGCGCAGCCAGCGCGAACCCGGTATGCCATGGTGATAGGGAAGAAACCGACGTAAAAACGCCAGGTTATCCTCCCCCCATTCGACGATCTCGTCAAAATCGTCGCATGCGCCGATCGTCCCGCAAACGACCAGAAGAAGCACCTCGGGTAACGGATGGGCGACCCGCCATTGCTCCCGCTCATCCTCAACGAGACTAAAATGGTCCAGCAAAACCCGCAGCCGCGGGCGATCGTCTTCAAACATGTCGGCCTCCAAATCACCGACACTCTTGAATCACACCCAAACCGTTCAGGGAAGAAACGTTAACCCGAGTTCAGAGCCGTGCCAGCGACGCATCAATTCCCACAACATAGTCCCCGCTTGTCCCCCGCTTGATGCTTGGGGCCGAAATCATCGGACCCGCTTCACCATCGTCGCTCTGAGGCACAGTCATCTTCTTGGCTATGCGGAGCGCCGCCCCATTGCGGCATCTGGCTTCGTCGTTTGAGCGCGCCCTCACAACGGGCATGCTAGATCGGAAACAGATATCAATCTTCACAGCGCCTCTTCGAGTTCCGGCAGTGCCTCGAAGAGATCGGCGACGAGGCCGTAGTCGGCGATCTGGAAGATCGGTGCCTCCTCGTCCTTGTTGATGGCGACGATGACCTTCGAGTCCTTCATGCCGGCGAGATGCTGGATGGCGCCTGATATGCCGCAGGCGATGTAAAGCTGCGGTGCCACCACCTTGCCGGTCTGGCCGACCTGCCAGTCGTTCGGCGCGTAGCCGGCATCGACGGCAGCGCGGGATGCGCCGACGGCGGCACCAAGCTTGTCGGCAACCGGCAGAATGACTTCCTTGAACTTCTCCGCCGAACCGAGTGCGCGTCCGCCCGAGATGATGATCTTGGCCGAGGTCAGTTCCGGACGATCGGAGGTCGACAGCGCATCGGCGACGAAGCTCGAAAGACCGGGATTGGCGACCGCCGGGATTGCCTCGACAGTGGCCGAACCGTCTTCTGCGGCGGAAGCGAAGGAGGCGGTGCGCACGGTGATCACCTTCTTGGCATCGCTTGCCTGCACCGTCTGGATGGCATTGCCGGCATAGATCGGCCGCTTGAAGGTGTTGGACGAAACCACCTCGATGATTTCCGAGACCTGGGCGACATCGAGGAGAGCTGCGACACGCGGCATGACGTTCTTGCCGACCGAGGTAGCAGCCGTCAGGATGGTGTCATAACCTGCCGCCAGCGAGACGATGAGATCGGCAAGCGGTTCGGCGAGATTGTTGGCAAGCTCGTCGCTTTCGGCCAGCAGCACCTTGGAGACGCCGGCAAGCTTGGCGGCGGCATCGGCCGCAGCCTTGGCGGCTTTGCCGGCCACCAGCACATGGATATCGCCGCCGATCTGAGTGGCCGCCGTCAGCGCCTTGGCGGTCTGGTCGGAAAGATGGGCATTGTCGTGGTCAGCCAGAAGAAGAATGGCCATGGTGAAGTTCTCCCTTTCTATCCTCAGAGCACGCCGGCTTCGGTCTTCAGCTTCTCGACGAGCTCGGCGACCGACTTGACCTTGACGCCTGCCTTGCGGCCGGACGGCTCTTCGGTCTTCAGCACCTTCAGCCGCGGTGTCGTATCGACGCCGAAATCGGCAGGCGCCTTCTTGTCGAGCGGCTTCTTCTTCGCCTTCATGATGTTCGGCAGCGAGGCGTAACGCGGCTCGTTGAGGCGAAGATCCGTGGTCACCACCGCTGGCAGCTTGACCTCGATCGTCTGCAGGCCGCCATCGACCTCGCGGGTCACCTGAGCTTTTCCCTCGCCGATCTCGATCTTCGAGGCGAAGGTGGCCTGGGCAGAACCCAGCAGCGCCGCCAGCATCTGGCCGGTCTGGTTCGAGTCATCATCGATCGCCTGCTTGCCGACGATGATCAGGCCCGGCTGTTCGGCATCGGCAACACCTTTGAGGATCTTGGCGACGGCCAGCGGCTCGACCTGATCTTCGGTCTCGACCAGGATGGCGCGATCCGCGCCCATGGCAAGGGCGGTGCGCAATGTCTCCTCGGCCTTGGCCGGGCCGATCGACACCACCACCACTTCCTCGGCCTTGCCGGCCTCCTTCAGCCGCAGCGCTTCTTCGACCGAAATCTCGTCGAACGGGTTCATCGACATCTTCACATTCGCAAGCTCGACGCCCGAACCATCCGGCTTCACCCGGATCTTCACGTTGTAATCAACTACCCGCTTCACGGGGACGAGAATCTTCATGTGCAGCACTCCTGATCAGCGGCTCGGAACCGGCGTATCGCCGCAATAATCATAAAAGCCTCTGGCGACTTTGCGTCCTAGCCATCCCGCTTCGACATATTTCACCAACAGTGGACATGGGCGGTACTTGCTGTCCGCCAGGCCTTCATGCAGAACGTTCATGATGGCGAGGCAGGTATCGAGGCCGATGAAATCAGCCAGTTCCAGCGGTCCCATCGGATGATTCGCGCCAAGCTTCATGCTCTGATCGATGTCGAAAACCGAACCGACACCCTCGTAAAGCGTATAAACGGCTTCGTTGATCATCGGGACCAGAATCCGGTTCACGATAAAGGCGGGGTAATCCTCCGCAACGACTGCGGTTTTGCCGAGTCGTTGTACGACGGCGCGGACAGCCTCGAAAGTCTCGTTGCTGGTCACGATTCCACGAATGAGCTCGACGAGCTGCATGACCGGAACCGGATTCATGAAGTGGAGGCCCATAAACTGCTCGGGCTTTCGAGTCCGTCCGGCTAGACGGGTGATCGAGAGCGAAGACGTGTTTGAGGTGAGGATCGCTTCCGGCTTCAGGTGAGGTCGGAGATCGTCGAATAATTTCAGCTTGACCGGCTCGCTCTCCGCCGCCGTCTCGATGATCAGATCGAGCGTGCCAAGTTCGGGCAGGTTTACGGTCGTCCTGAGGCGTCCAACGGCGCTCAACATTGCCTCGGCCGCGATCGTTCCCCGTGCCACCTGCCGGTCCATATCCTCGCTAATTTTGGCGACCGCGGCGACGAGCCGATCCGCGTCGACGTCCATCAGCGAGACCTCGAATCCCGCAATTGCAAGCACATGAGCGATACCGCTGCCCATCTGCCCGGCGCCGAGCACTCCGATGGTTTCGATCGTCATTTCGTGTCTACCCTCGACTCTTCGGAAGAAAAGCTCCAGCGTCCAGCACCCAAAAGCGGCGAGGCACTGTCGAGCGTGAGGAGGCTGCGCGACAAGCCGATCGGCGTTCTCAGGCCGGACAAGCCTTCCGGAGCGATCTTAAGCCGGCGCGCCTTGATCTGCGGATCGTCGATCGCCTCGGCGACGCTATTGATCGGTCCTCCCGGAACACCCGCCCCTTCAAGTGCGGCGATCAGTTCTGCTTTCGGCCGAAGTCGCGTCTTTTCCGCAATCATCGCGCAAAGCTTCTCGCGGTTTTCCACTCGTGCGGGATTGGTGGCGTAGGCCGGGTCTCCGGCGAGCGCAGCGAGATCCAGCAGGTCGCAAAGGGATGCGAACTGCCGATCGTTGCCACAAGCGATAATGAGATGACCGTCGAAGGCCGGGAAAACCTGATAGGGCACGATATTCGGATGAGCGTTTCCCATACGGTGAGGCACGTTGCCGGTTGCGAGATAATTCATGGCCTGGTTGGCAAGGACGGAAACTCCGACGTCGAAGAGCGCCAGATCGACATGCTGGCCAACGCCGGAGCGGTCGCGCTCGGCAAGCGCTGCCTGAATGCCGATGACGCCGTAAAGTCCGGTAAAGACGTCGATCCAGGCGACGCCGACTTTCTGCGGTTCACCGTCTGGCTCACCGGTCAGGTCCATAATTCCGCACATACCCTGTATGAGGAAATCGTATCCTGGCTGACGGGCGCGCGGGCCTGTCTGACCGAAACCGGTCACCGAAGCGTAGACGATCCGCGGATTGATCGCGGCGATGCTTTCATAATCGAGACCGAATTTTTGCAGCCCGGCAACTTTGAAGTTCTCAATCACAACGTCAGCTTCTGCGATCAATGCTTTGACGCGCTCAAGACCCTCGGGATCGCCGAAGTCACAAATGACCGACGACTTGCCTCGGTTTGCCGCATGAAAATACGCCGCCACCTTCTCAGCGCCGCCCTTACCGTCCGGGCGTTCGATAAAGGGTGGCCCCCAACTGCGGGTGTCGTCGCCCTGCGGGCTTTCCACCTTGATAACCTCGGCGCCGAGATCGGCGAGTGTCTGGCCGATCCAGGGACCGGCAAGGATGCGGGCAAGTTCGACGACTTTCAGGCCGGCAAGCGGTGCACTGTTCGGACCGCCCATCAGAAGAACGCCTGAATACCGGTCTGGGCGCGGCCGAGGATCAGTGCGTGGACATCATGCGTGCCCTCATAGGTGTTGACCGTTTCAAGGTTCTGGGAATGGCGCATGACGTGGTATTCGATCTGGATGCCGTTGCCGCCGTGCATGTCACGGGCTTGCCTGGCGATATCGAGCGCCTTGCCGCAGTTGTTGCGCTTGACGATAGAAATCATTTCCGGCGCGAACTTGTGCTCGTCCATCAGGCGCCCTACCCGGAGTGAAGCCTGCAGCCCCAGTGCAATCTCCGTCTGCATGTCCGCCAGCCTCCTCTGGAAGAGTTGAGCGCCAGCCAGCGGTTTGCCAAATTGAACGCGGTCCAGTCCATATTGCCGCGAACGCAACCAGCAATCCTCGGCAGCGCCGAGCACGCCCCAGGAAATGCCATAACGGGCGCGGTTCAGGCAGCCGAACGGCCCCTTGAGACCCGAAACATTCGGCAGCAGGGCGTCCTCGCCGATCTCGACGCCGTCCATCACGATCTCGCCGGTGATCGAGGCACGCAGCGACAGCTTGCCGCCGATCTTCGGCGCCGACAGGCCTTTCATGCCCTTTTCGAGGATGAAACCGCGGATCTGGCGGTTATGAGCTTCCGACTTCGCCCAGACAACGAAGACATCGGCGATCGGCGCATTGGAGATCCACATCTTTGAGCCGCGCAGGCGGTACCCGCCGTCGATTTTCTCGGCGCGGGTCTTCATGTCGCCGGGATCGGAGCCGGCATCCGGCTCGGTCAGACCGAAGCAGCCGATCAATTCCCCGGATACGAGGCCCGGTAGATACTTGTCTCGCTGTTCTTCCGAGCCATAGGCATAGATCGGATAGATCACCAGCGACGACTGGACGCTCATCATCGACCGATAGCCTGAATCGACGCGTTCGACCTCGCGCGCAACCAGGCCGTAAGAGACGAAGTTGGCGCCAGCCGCCCCATATTTTTCCGGCAACGTTACGCCGAGAAGCCCGGCCCTGCCCATCAGCCGGAAGAGACCGGGATCAGTCTTCTCCTCAAGATAGGCATCCCCCACGTGCGGCAGCAATTCGGCCTCTGCAAAGGCCTTGGCAGCATCGCGGATCATGCGTTCCTCTTCAGAGAGCTGCTCCTCCAAGAGGAAGGGATCGTCCCACGCAAACGCGCTCGTCTGTGCGGAAGACATGGCTGTGGCGAAATTTGTCGTCACGGATTTCCCTCGAATGAAATGCGACCTCGGATATCGAAGCTGCTTGCTCATGCATTTACCGATTGTGTTTCGCGAGAAATAACCCTATTTAGATGTGATCTAATTCATAAAATGCATAGGTTTGATGCGCCCGCGTCGGTTCCTTCCCTCCATGAGCCTCCTCTCTGCGTTCGAAGCCGTCTTGCGCACCGGCTCAACGGCGGCGGCGGCGCGTGAGCTTGATTTGACACAGAGCACTGTGAGCCGCCTCGTGCAGAATCTGGAGCAGCAGCTTGGCCGGCCGCTCTTCGAGCGACACAGGCAGAAGCTCATTCCGACGGAAGCAGCCCATGCCTACGGGCGGAACGTGAGCCGCGCGCTCGATCTCATCCAGCGGGGCAGCATGGAATTCGCCGCCAACCCAGGCGGCGGCACCCTGTCGCTGGCTATCCTGCCGGCTTTCGGTACGCGATGGCTGGCGCCGCGGTTGGGCGCATTCCTGGTCAAACATCCAGGTATCACGATCAACCTCGCGACGCGGCTCAAGCGCTTTAACTTTGCCGCCGAGAGTTTTGACGCAGCCATTCATTTTGGAGCAGACGATTGGCGGGATGCCGACCATATGAAACTCTTCGAGGAGCGCCTGACGGCGTGCATTTCGCCAGCGCTCCTCGCTGAACATCCGATTGACGACATCGCGGACATGGCGAGGTTGCCACTTCTGCAACTGGAAACCAGGCCGACCGGCTGGAGGATCTGGTTTGCCGCTCAGGGAGCGCGACCGGCGAACGTGACGGGGATGCTTTTCGACCAGTTCGCGACGATGACGCAGTCGGCGATCTCCGGGCTCGGCGTGGCTCTTCTTCCGGCCTATCTCGCTGACACTGAAATAATCGAAGGGCGCCTGGTACCGGTCCTGAAGAGATCGGTGCCGGGCTCGGGGTCCTACTGGCTCGTCTGGCCGCAATCGCGGACCAATTACCCGCCGCTCGAAGCTTTCCGCGCCTGGCTGGCCAAAGAAAAGGTCTCGGGAACCTCGTGAGTCTTAGCAGCAAGACGGGAAGCGGCTGTGTCGTTTTCGTGACAGTCATCATCGCCACATTATAGTCGGCCCGAGCTTGTGGGCATGCATGATGTGTCCCTCATTTCGGGCAACGGATCGTGTCCCGCCGGGTAGTGTAGGTCCTGAGGATTAGATGGCCATCAGTTTTTTTCCGGCAGGGTCGGGCTGTTCAAGACCAACCTGATGGAAAGACACCGATGACCGACGATATGATGAACGTGCGCTCGCTTGTTGAGAAGAGTGCCGATGCCGATTTGCTACGGGAGATGATCGGCGTTGCCGCCGAACGGCTGATGGAGCTGGAGGTCGGCAGTGCGACCGGTGCTGGCTACGGCGAGAAGAACGCGATGCGGCTGGCCCAACGCAACGGCTACCGCGACCGAGACTGGGACACGTCGCATGGCGGAAAAGGCTCTGACGGCTGTTATCCAGGAAGCTTACATCCAAGGCATCTCAACGCGTTCCGTCGACGATCTCGTCAAGGCGATGGGTATGAGCGGCATCTCCAAGAGCCAGGTGAGCCCTCTGTGCGAGGAGATCGATGTCAAGGTCAAGGTTTTCCTCGAAAGACCCATCGACGGGCTGGCCCTATCTCTGGATCGATGCCCACCTATCTGAAGGTCCGGCGCGGTGGCCGCATTGTTTCCGTTGCCGTTATCATCGCCGTCGGCGTCAATACCGATGGCAGGCGCGAGGCTCTGGGCATGGAAGTTGGCACTCCCGAAGCCGAGCCGATCTGGACGGAGTCCCTGCGTAGGCTCGCCCGCCGAGGTCTGCGCGGTGTGAAGCTCGTCGTCTCCGATGCTCATGAGGGCCTCAAGGCCGCCGTCACCAAGGTTCTCAGTGCCACATGGCAAAGATGCCGGGTTCACTTCATGAGGAACGTGCTGGCGCACGCCGGAAAGAGCGGCAGACGCGTCGTATCCGCCTTCATCGCCACTGCTTTTGCTCAGGACACATCGGAGGCGGCGAGCACCCAGTGGCGCAACGTCGCCGTCCAGATCCGGCCGAAAGTGCAGAAGCTCGCCGCCATCATGAATGATGCCGAAGAGGATGTGCTCGCCTGCATGACCTTCCCGAAAGAGCACCGGGTCAATTGCATTCAACAAATCCGATCGAACATCTCAATGGCAAATCAAGCGACGCACCGAGGTCGTTGGCATCTTTCCCAACGACGAAGCCATCGTCCGTCTCGTCGGCGCACTGCTGCCCGAGCAAAACGATGACTGGGCCGTCCAGCGTGCCAGGTACATGACACTTGAGACAATGGCATCAATGAGCGATGATCCGGAAATCAGCCTGCCTGCAGTCACGCGCTGAAATCCCACTCCGGCGCTCGCCGGAAAACACGGCTACCTGCCGGAAGCTACACCAATCCCTTAGGCTGAGACACGATCGGGAAACGTGAAACAGCGCATGGGTAGTGCCTCCGGATGACGCTGGTCCGAGTTGAGTCGGCAATTCCGGGCCGTCCTCATTTCGAAGCTAGGCGTACTGAGCTATCGGCGCGAATATCGCCTCTCTTTGAACGTGGCGAGCGACGGCAACCTTGTTACGGATGGAAGTCTGCCGAACCTCTTGTTGACGATCCAGGATCGTTGATCGGATGTGTGGAGGGGCGGAATGTTCGGTCGCCTGCGTAGAGGGGGCACCTCTGGCGATCTCGCGTTTCGTAAGCCAACCAAACCGCCTTCGCGTGGATGACTGGCTCAACGCTTGCAGGCGCGCGCCCTTTGCCGGTTTGTCGCGTATTCGCGCGAAGCTTCGCGTTCTGCCGCGCGACGATCAAGGTGGAAGTTCCTCCCAGATCGCCGCGCTATAGCGTTCCGCCATTCGTTCCGCTGATCCTTGTCGATTATAGTTTATATCGAGGCCACCACGCGTGCATCAATCTAAATCAGACGCAAGTTCACGTCCCTAAGCCAATATCCCGCCATGCCTCGACGCTCGGTGGTCCAGCGCAGACTGATATTTTAGTACGCTCGCCGATCTCATAGACGACCGCGCCAACGGTCATCGGTTCCGTCGCCAGTTGCGGGGCAACTAGCGAAACCTCACCGCCGGCCCGGCATGCCGCCAGTGCCGCCTTGACATCATCCGTGGTTACCCGCACGTCATCAAGATCGAGATGCAAGCTTTGGAGGCGACCGCGCGAACTATCGCTTCCTGCGAGGGGTATTGTCGCCGAACGCCTGTCGTCGCTCGCAAGCGGATGATTGGTATGCAGCGAACATCTAGACTTAGTAGCGAGCGGCAATACTTTGCCCGCGGAGCATTCGACAGTCGCGATGTTCTGACGGTCTCCCAATTGATAGTTCTGTCCCGAGGCGTGCGGAACGTCATGCAGGAACCTAATGGCGTCCGACACGCTCGAGCAGGCGAGGGCGCCTCGCATCACGAAAGCCACTGGCAACCCTGTCGGGCTGACAGCCAGTTGTGATAAGGTGTTCACACAGACGCCGACCCCGCGCTCGGACACGCCCATCAGGCCAATCAGACCTGCAGATGTGAAGACCATGGTCTCACCGGCTTCCGAGTCCTGCGTTTTCAGCAAAACCTGCGCCCCGTCGTGCCATCGTGGCAAGTCCATTGTTTGAGCAATTATTGTCGGGATAGGCCCGCAGGGGGCGATTGCAAGGCTGGAGCAATGTCCGTCTCCAGTGGAGCGGCCGAACCACCACTCCTCATCCAGTAGCTGGAGCGCAAATGCGGTTTCGTGGGCGATGTTGGATCCTTCCGCTATTCCTGCAACCTCTTCGGCGAGGTGGGGTGTGTATCGCTTCACCGCATCGCCGAACCGTGTTGCCGCCAAGAAGCGCGGAATGAACGTCTTGGCGGTGACGCCGTAGGCTTCCGCGATGGCGTCATGCCAGCGCATTATCTTTTCAGCGATAGCGGTGCGCAGCGCTTCTCCATGAGTGCGTCCTCGTTGACGGGGCGACCCAGCGCAGTCAATGACGGAAAGGAGATCGGTCTTCATTGGTCCTCCAATTTAAATGCGTGTCGCAAGCGGTGTTGCAACGGTATCGGCGTTTCAATCTCAGAACACCTCGAGAAGACGCTTCGTACGTGGTGTTAGGATTTCGAAACCTTCCTCTGTAATTGCAATGGAATCACCGAACCCGGCGGCGACCTCCCCAAACACTCTGAACGAGTAGCACGCGTGGAAGCACATCCCCGGCACGAGAATCTGGTCAGACTCTGCCAGCCAGATCGAGTTTTCAGGCCAGGACGGAGGAAAGGCCAGGCCGACGGGATAGGCCTTCCACGACCTGAATTTCTCAGTCAGGTAGTCAGCCAAAGTGGAGCCTACTATTCGGGTTCCAAGGCGAGTTCGCGCGTCCAAACTCATCAGTTCGCACTTCGTGCTAGTCAGAACGTCTCGCATAGTTCGGCGGGGCTTCAGATTGCTATAAAGTGTCTCAAGACAATGGAGCGCGACATCTGACAGAAGGCGTGTACTATCTGACGCACGCCCTGCTATCGCCGTGGAATAAAGCGGCGCGTTATAGCGCTCATGGACCCCGCTCATCTCCATGATGATGGGGTCGCCCCGCTTGATCTTGTTCCTACGAAACGAAGAATGCACTATAGCATGCCAATCTCCGGTACGGATGATGGGATCAATGGAGAAATATTCACTGCCTGCGCGGATCATACCTGCAGACGCCGCCGCGGCAATGTCATTGTCGGTGATGCCCTCCTGGATGATCGCTTCTGCTGCCGTCAGACCAGCTACCGAATAAAGCCCGGCCTTGCGCATATAGGTAATCTCTGTTGGGGACTTTACGGCACGAATGCGAGTGACCAAACCGGACGCATCGGCCACTATTGCATTAGGAAATGCAGAGCACAGTTTCGAGTAGGCATACGGAGTTAGTCCCTTTTGCCGACTCTCCAAGCCAATTTTTTTCGGCGTTGAATTTAAACTGTCTATGATTAAGGCTAGTTCCGTACCAGCCTCATCCATGCGACTCCACATTATCGACTCGATGCGCTCGACATTAGTATGGACGCGGCCAAGATCGACCTCCAGATCGCAAACATGGAGAACTAGGTTTCCCTGCGCAGGAAGGATCAAGCAGGAATACCAGTCCGATACCAATGTTTGAAAACCTGTTAGATAGCAGATATTGGAAAGGTCGGTAACGAGCAGCACGTCAATCTCAGCTTGCGCCATTTTCTCGCGCACGCGCTGAACGCGATAGTTGTAGTCTTTCTGCTCGAAAGCCGTAAACTTAAACGGTTGAACCTTTGGAGTCGCTTCAGTAGTAGTCATTGAACGATGCTTTCTGTGATGGTGGAGGCGTCGGGCGCAACGGCATACGCCTAAATGCGTCCGGGCGAACTCGGCTCGAATGCTGGATGAGAAAGAGCCTTTTCTGTGTTCTGCGTGTCGGTTCGCCGGTCGACTAATTTCCGCAGTTTATCTGCACTCACTCGGTGCAGTGTCCACAACGATCCTGTCCGATTCTCGAACTGCGAGTCTCCATCTTTAGTTGAGGAAACAACAAGCGCGGTTGCGATGCGGCAGTTACTCTCGTCTGAAGCTAGACCATTTGTAATTCCCTGTGTTTGTGGCTGGGACAAGCCTCAGTCTGCTCCTTTCAGCGACATCGGTACTTCTGATAGTTAGAATGCATAGCGAACTCTCTCCTGCAATGCAACACATGTTTTATAAGTTCAACTTGTGATGCAAACGTCCCGCTCTTTTTCAGGAGGACAAGGTCCTTGGGTCTTGTGATCAAAGAACCTCTGGACCTCTGGACCTCTGGACCTCGTACGCATTCGGCGAGTACCGCATTAATTTCGTATTTGCACGTGATAAGCTCTCGCAATGGATATCGACGAAGACAAGATCGACGATGCGGTGCTGGCGCTGTTGTGGCTGACGCTGCATGACGGGTATCGAGCCTGGAAGGGTTTGGACTGGGAGACGACGGATCGTTTGTTCAAGAAGGGGCTGATCGCCGATCCGGTGAACAAGTCGAAGTCGTTGATCTTAACGGATGAAGGCCTGCAACGGTCAGAGGAGCTGTTTCGGGAACTGTTTACGCGGCCGCCGCAATAGGTGCCGCCTTTTCGGCCTTCCAAGCCCACGGCAACAACTCGTCGATCCTGTTTGCCGGGTGGTCGGCGATACGGGCAAGCACATCGGCAAGCCAGGCCTGCGGATCGACATGGTTCATCTTTGCGGTGACGATCAAACTGTACATGGCGGCAGCTCGTTGACCACCACGGTCGGAGCCGGCGAATAGCCAAGCCTTTCTTCCCAATGCAATTCCGCGCAGCGAACGCTCTGCCGCGTTGTTCGACAGGCAGATCCGGCCATCGTCGAGGAAACGAGTAAACGATACCCAGCGGTTCAACATGTAGTCGAACGCTTTGGCCAGATCATTGTCGCGAGACAGCTTGGCACGTTGCTCGCGCACCCACCGCTCCATGTTGGCGATCAGTGGCTTGCTATGCTGCTGACGCGTCGCCTTGCGCTCATCGGCCGTCTGGCCATTGATCTGACGTTCGATCTCGAACAGCGCATCGATCCGGCGCACCATCTCGATGGCGATTGGTGAGATGACGGCAGCGGGTTTGCCCTGAGCCTTGCGCCGGGCATTGGCCTCGAGATCGGCCATGATGAAGAATGGTCGCCTTGCGTGCGCCCAGCACGCTGCCTCATAGATCGGACCTGGACTGCGATCAGGAAGATAGAGCTTGGTAATACCGCCATAGGCATCTGCTTGCAGGATGCCGCAATAGCCGGCCAGATGCGCCTGCGGATGGTCACCGCTGCGGTCGCGGGAATAATAGAACATCGCCGACGGCGGCGCCGTGCCACCGAACGGGGCATCATCGTGCACATATGTCCAGATCCGAGCAGTATCGGTCTTGCCGGCTGCGAGAACCGGAACCGTGGTATCGTCGCCGTGAATCTGGAGGGTTATTTGAGGGCGCATCAGGCGGTCCGGCGAATTCGGGCGACCTCATGTAAGCCGGATTGAACTAAGGCGCGGGTAGTTTGACGCTGCTATGGGGAATTTTAGAGCACGCCCGCCGGAGCGGTACCGGGAACAATTTAGCCACGGCCGGTCCATCGGGAAGATAGGTCGAATGTACGCTTTCAGGAGCGGTTTGCCGTACGTTTCGGGGATCTATTTGCGAAATGGGTCGGTACCGGCGGTCTTTTGACCTGGCTAAGGTCAAGCGATATCGCACGCTGGAGATGCGCTGGGTCTGTGGTCGTATAACGTGGCGCGGATTGTCGGGCGTCATGATGTATCGCACCGGAAGGATGAAGGTCGGAGGGGCGCAACTGGTGCAACGTTGACGCCTGTCCTACGCATGGGGCGCCGGCAGTCGGGGCATTCGTAGGAGTGCGTTTGCTGCGATTTGGCTGAATGGGGTTGCCCGCCTGTTGGTGATGGCTGGCCGAGGAGGCTTCTGCAGAGACTGATACGATCCCGCCGATGACAATTGGCGAGAAAGCCGAAGTGGCGCATGCGGTGGAAACCATCCGGAATTACATGAAGGAGAAAGCGCCGAATGAACTCGTAGGGACGAAGGCGCATGATCTTGTCACGGTCGCGACCATTGCCACGATAATCCTTCCATCGGAAGGCGACGTGGTCGCCATCGGCATGAACGATACGGCTGTTTGCGATAGCGACACGATGGGTGTAGCGGCCGAGATAGGCAAGCACCTGGTCCGGCCCACCGAAGGGCGGCTTGGCATAGACGACCCATTCGATGCTGCGAGCGCGCGAGAGATGGCAGGTGAATGTGTTGTCGTCGTTGAGATGAGCGAGTTCGTTGACGAAGTGCAGCTCACCTTGGGCGAAAGCTTCAGCGAGGGCGGTCAGAAAGAGTCGCCGAAACAGGCGTGACAACACCCGAACGGGTAGAAAGAAGCCCGGTCGGCACGCGACCCACCTTGATCTGTCTGGTGAAAGACCGCCGCCCGGCACGAGACAATGGGCATGGGGATGGTGGGTCATCGCCTGGCCCCAAGTGTGAAGGACGGCGGTGACGCCGATCTCGGCGCCCAGCCATTTGGGGTTGGCCGCGATGGTCTGCAGCGTCTCGGCTGAGATCCGCATCAGCAATGCATAGACGACCGCCTTGTTCTGGAAGGCGATCTCGGCGACGCCACGCGGTAGCGTGAAGACCACATGGAAGTATGGGACTGGCAAGAGATCGGCGACGCGTGCGTCGACCCACTCCTTGCGAGCCGCGCCCTGACACTTCGGGCAGTGGCGGTTACGGCAGGAATTGTAAGAGATGCGGGTCTTGCCGCACTCGTCGCAGGCATCGACGTGACCCCCGAGCCTGGGTGTCCGGCAAGCTTCTATCGCGCCCATGACGCGTCGTTCGCCGCGGCCAAGATGACCGACGTTCTCCCACCTATAAGAGTCCCCATGTCGCCGGAAGATGTCGGCGACTTCGAAGGTCGGGCGCAACCGATTTACGATCCCGGCGGCGTCACCTCCAGCTGCAACAGATCAAGTGGGCTGGCTGTTGATCGGATCGTGTCGGTGGAAACCTGCGTATAGTGTGCCGTGCTCGACAGATGGGCATGGCCGAGCAGGACCTGGATGATCCGGATGTCAGTGCCATTCTCCAGTAGGTGAGTGGCAAAGGAATGCCGCAACGTATGAACGGTGACGCGTTTTGAAAGACCCGTTGCGGCAACCGCCGATCGGCAAGCGGCATTCAAGACTGTCGGTTCGATCGGTTTGTCGGCATCACGCCCTGGAAAAAGGAATGCCGTGGGGCGCGATAGACGCCAATAGCTGCGCAGGATGCCGAGCAGTTCTGTCGACAGCATAACGTATCGGGCTTTGGCGCCTTTACCATGGCGAACATGCATCACCATGCGGGAGCTGTCGACATCCTCGACCTTCAGTCCGCAGACCTCACCGACCCTGAGGCCAGCAGCATAAGCCGTAGTCAGCGCCACGCGCGCCTTCAGACTGGAGACGGCCTCAAGAAATTGCACCACTTCGTCCGCCGACAGAATAACAGGAAGTTTCCGTGGCTCGCGCGCGTACGGGATCCGCTCGGGGACATCGTCCTGACCCAGAGTGATCCCATAGAAAAACCGAAGAGCGCATACAATCTGGTTCAACGATGCCCAGGATATCCCGGTTGAGACGAGGTAAACCTGGAAGCTACGAATATCGTCAAGATCGAGCCGATCAGGCGATCGGGCGAAATAGCGGCTGAACTTCCGGACTGCACTGATGTAGGATCGTTGGGTCGCCGGGGACAAATTGCGGACCGTCATGTCCTCAATCATCCGGCGGCGAAGAGGGCTCATCTCAGCCATCGGGGCCTCCTGTCTGAAGGGTGGGTTGCAACACAACCATCCTCTCAGTCAGGGCGCTCTCGTCAAAGCCTGCCTCAAATCGCCGCGATCAGCGGCTTAGTTCAATCCGCTCGGCTGCAAAGGTGTGAGCCTCGATCCGCCTCAGGATTGGATCAAGGGCATGGCAACAAGAACCGATAGCATCGGCTGCCGTCGACAGGCTGATTGACACGCCCTCAAGCGCAAATCGTTCCACCTGACGATTAAGGGGAATGTGTTGGCCGAATTTGTCGTAGAGGATCATCGCCAGAAGGCTTGGACCTGCCCAGCCTCTGGGAATGACGTGGAATGGGGCCGGTGCCTGGCTGATCTTCTCGCAGTCGCGGCAGGTGAACTTCTCGCGCACCGTCTGAATGACTTTCCAGGAGCGTGGAATGCTCTCCATCGTCTCGGTGACATCTTCGCCCAGCTTGCGCAGCCGGTCACTACCGCAGCAGCTGCAGGCGACCGGACCGGGCACAACGACACGCTCGCGCGGCAGGTGATCGGGGAATGGCTTCTTAACGGGGCGTTTGCGTGTGAAGCCGGCGACAGCAATGGGGGCGGCCGCAGCAATGGCCATTTCAGCGGCAAGTTCATCCTCGGTGGCCGCCGCCTCGGCATCCTCGAGCATCAGCTCCATTTGAGCGATCAGCCTGGCAGTCCGCTCCGATTTTTGACCACGCAATTGCCTTTGCAGCTTTTCGATATGGACCTTCTGACGCAGAATGGTGGCTTGATCGTCCGCTTCCTTGGCTTTGGCGACGGCAAGTTCGGCTAAGGCAACGGCGCGCTCCGCACGCGCCACGACCAGCTCTGCTTCAAGTGCAGCGGCATAATCGGAGTGGTTTTCCAGGCCGTTTTCCATGTCCGGATCAAACCACAAAGCCACTGATTTGCATAGCTTTTCTTCAAGGTTCAAGCCGCAAAATGCACCTATCCGGCGCTCGTCGGACGCCATGTCTGTTGCGGATTTCGCCAGTCTATTCCCTCAAGAAGGTAGGACATCTGCCCGGCTGTAAGGGCAATGGCTCCGTCCACTGTCGCCGGCCAAATAAAGTGGCCTCGGTCGAGCCGTTTGGCATAAAGCGATAGTCCGACACCGTCATGCCATAGGGCCTTGATCAATCGACCATTTCTCCCGCGGAAAACAAAAACGTCGCCCTGGAACGGATTGCGGCCAAGCCCCTCTTGCACGATGAGAGCCAACCCCTGCATACCCTTGCGCATATCGCAGTGACCGCTGGCAATCCACACTCTGACGTTCGAACTGATCGGGATCATCGTCCCTCCAGCACATCAAGCACGCGCGACAACGTCGAGGCATCAAAGTCACGAGTGACCCGCACCGACCGGCCCCGGCCAACATGGATTTCGATCGCAGAAGACGCCGTCGCAGCCGGCATTCCCATTGCCGAGTCCGGCGCCTGTTGTACCTTCACCGGAACGAAGGCGCGCGGCTCTTCCGCTCTCTCTGCAACACCAAGCTCACGACGCCACCGATAAACCAGTGACCGATCAACGTCGTGACGTCGCGCAACCTCCGTCACCGTCATCTCGCCAGTCAGCGTCTCCGAAACGATCGATTCCTTGGAAGTTCGTGTGAACTTCCGGCGCCGCATACTGCCCGCCAAAATCTCAAGCTGATGGATAGACACGTCGTTATCCTCGTTGTTAGCAACGTGGCGATACCGCTCACCTCAGCAAAACATCGCTATCACCGTGACAAAGCAAGGCGGTCCTCGGCGTGGGGATACTGGACCTCTGGAACTCCGGACTTCCTGTGAAGGATCACCAAACATGTAACCGATCGCGCAAGTCTGTGGTTACGACGGCTTCGGTAATATTGTTGGGAGATATCGACAAGCATGGGTGACGGCTAGCTCGCCGGATGCGGTGCCGCTGCGACGGCACCAAGCTGCCGCACGCCTCCTTGCGAAGGCGTTAGACGATAATCAATTGCGTCTTCGAGAAGATATAGGTCGACGCACGCAAAGCCACATTCTCGATAGTTCGCCACGTTAATGACGTCTGGTGTCAGAAGTCTAACCAGACAAAGCCAAGCGTGAAATAACAGCTTTCAATGTGTCAAGATTTGGCTGAGGAACAGCTTTGTTCTGTCGTGCTTGGGGTTGCCAAAGAAGTCATCGGGGTTGCCCTCTTCGACAATTCGACCACAATCCATGAAAATTACCCGATCCGCGACGGCTCGGGCAAAACCCATCTCGTGGGTGACGCAAACCATGGTCATTCCCTCACGCGCCAGACTAGTCATAGTTTCTAGTACCTCCGAAACCATTTCAGGGTCGAGTGCTGAGGTAGGCTCATCAAATAACATCACTGCTGGTTCCATACACAGAGAACGGGCAATCGCGACGCGCTGCTGTTGTCCGCCTGATAATTGGGCTGGGTATTTGTTCGCTTGATCGGGGATGCGAACGCGCTCTAGGAACTTAAGAGCGATCTTTTTGGCCTCTGCCTCGGGCACGCCATTAATCCACATTGGACCGGCCATACAATTCATCAGCACGGTCATGTGGGGAAAGAGATTGAAGTGCTGGAACACCATACCGACATTCTTGCGAACTTCGGTGACGTTACGCATTCTGTTGTGCAACCTGATCCCGTTAATGGCAATCTCACCCTCCTGATGCGCCTCAAGTCGGTTGAAACATCGGATCAGTGTCGATTTTCCCGATCCGGAGGGGCCGCAGATGACGATGCGTTCGCTTTTGCTGACAGTAATATTGACATCAGTGAGTGCCCTGAAGGCGCCGTACCACTTGGAAACGTTCGTCGCTTCAATTATTTTTTCTGCGCTCATCGAGACCTGCTTCTGCTTCGAAGACTTGTGGGATGACGGCACATGCACTGGCGGCATGTTGTCAATCCCCTGCAAAGAGTTGCGCTCATCGGCCCCCTTCACTTCAAATGTATTGCTAAGGGTCATCGTACCATACTCCTCCCGAAATGGCGCTCGAGCCGTGATTGACCAATCTCGAGGCAGACAGACATTGTCCAATAGATGAGCGATGCTGCTATCAGCATCTCCATGTGATGAAACGTCGGCTGACCGATTGTGCGGGCAAGGAACGTCAATTCCCACACGCCGAGTACCGACACAAGCGAACTATCCTTTAGCATTGAGATGAACGTATTTCCCATCGGTGGAATGATGACAGGAAAAGCCTGCGGCAAGATGATCTTGCGCATGGTCAGACCGAAGCCAAAACCGATGGATCTTGACGCTTCCCATTGGCCCCGGTCGATACTCTGGATACCGGCGCGAAAGATCTCTGTCATATAGGCTCCCACACAGAGCGACAACGCCAAGATGCCCGAGGGAACGGCATTGAGCACAATCCCCAACTGAGGCAAACCGAGGTAAATCAGATAAATCTGCATGAGAAGGGGCAGACCCCGGAAAAAAGAGGTATAAAAACTGGCGGTGGCATATGCGAAGCCATTGCTTGAAAGCTTTGCGACCGCGGCGACAATCGCGATTAGCGAGGCAAAGAAAAGCGAGACCGCTGAAACATAGATCGTAGTCACCACCCCTTGGGAGATGAGGTAAGGCAAATTCTCCCATATGAAGGGCATGCTCAGATTGAATGATCTGAAAAAGGCGAGAAACAGCAGCAAGAGTTCCATCCATACGATGCCAATCTGCACCTGTAATGGAATAAATCCAACTACTACGATGTTGAGGCTAAATATGATCGCAAGTACGAAGGCGATCGCAAAACGCCCGTAAATTCCGCTTTGTAGCGGGTCGCCAATAACCGGCCGCATAAGTTCGCCGAAGGTCGTGCCCGCAAGGTTGAACGAAAGAAAAAATGCAAGCACTGCGACGAAGATCAGGGCGACGAACCAAGGCTTATGAACAAGCACCTCGGATTCAACTGTATCCCGATATAGCATGATAGACCCTTCAAGAAAATGGGCCCGGCCGAGCCGGGCCGCTAACGCGTGATGTCTTATTTTTGTTCGGAGTAGTCCACCCCGAACCACTTGATCGACATCTTGGAAAGGGTACCGTCATCTTTCATACTCTTGACGGCGGCCGCGATCTTGTCATTGAATTCGTCGTCGCCCTTCAAAATTGAGATTGCACCTGGCGCGTAGAAGAGGGTACCAAGCACCTTGATCGGATAGCCTGATTTTATTGCTTCACGGGCCACCGTATCATCACCGAGAACCGCATCTAAACGAACACCGTCGCCGAGACGAAGGTCGTCGAATGCGACGTTGCTGGATCCATACGTCTTCACTTGGCCTGGCGTAAATTGGTACTGCACCGGCTTGGCGTCAATCCAACTGGGATTGAAGTTGTGATTGGCGTAGGATTCCGCCACGTTGCCCGCTCCGACGCCGACAATCTTTCCGTCCAAATCCGAAAGCGTCGTCGCCTTGCTGTCTTTGTGAACAACGGCAACTTCTGGCGCCCACACGTAGACAGCTGGGAAGTTTAATTTTTCCGCACGCTCCTTGGTTGGCGTCATTTGACCCATAGAAAGATCCCAGCGACCCTCCCACTGGCCAGAGGTGATGAGATCCCAGGCAGGCGTAACAAACTTGACCTCCACCCCTAGGTACTTAGCAACTCCCTTAGCGATATCGACATCGTCACCATCAAGTTCGTGCTTGTCATTCATGCGCGACATCGGCCCCCAGTCCGTTCCGACCGCAACTGTCAGCGTCTTGGTTGCGCGTACGCGATCAAGTACCTCACCGGCATTTGCTTTGGCTAATGGAATTGCCGAAGCAACCGCGACCGACGACGCCGCTGTCAACATTTTTAAAAATTTGTTCATCCGATATTCCCCTTTGTTAGTGCTTCTTGATTGTCGGCGCGGCTCATCGCGGCGCACCTCGGCTCAGCTTGTGCGTCCCGATCGGTATCCCAGGCTGCTGCCCCGTTTTCGAAGCGTATCGTGTGGTAAATCGAAATGCAACATTTGTTTTAAGTATGTCTGTTCGACCCGAATGTATCGCCGTGAGTTATTGGCTTAATAACGCTGCGGTATCCGTGTTGTGTAGCCGCTTGGCCCGGACCGAAGGGGGCGCGGGTGTCGTCACTTCTTGGAACTAAGTGTAATCGGTCGTCAAAGCGGACGGCCCGGAAGGCCTGATCAGTGGCCACGCCATTTACATTTAAACTTGCCAGGGTGCGGTGTCGCAACCTCGATTGGGGAGCGACATCCAATGGATGGCTCGTGCGCTGGCGCATCAGATGCAGCCCAATGATCTTGAAAGCGATGTTACACCTGATCCATATATCGCAAACTAAGACACTCGTTGCATTAGTGGTCATATTGCGTTAGGCATTGGTTCCGGCTCGTAGGGTCCTTGGGAGTGTGCCCCTACTTACCGGTCCGCCAGACTTGTGCCGTGTTGTTAATGGAAGGATGTTCGCAACAAAGAAGCGGCCTGATCGTCAGCTACTTCGAATGGGTGAAGAATCTCACGCATATCCCTTCGGCTTCGGCTTGATGGAGCGCCGCCGGCGCGAGCGGCGCAACCAGACCATCGCACCGGCCCTCGAATGCATGACCGGTAAGGAGTTCCCTGCCGACATCCGTGACGAGTTCCTCGAAGGCGGCGCGGAAATCGATCTCGTTCGTTCCGGACTGGAAGACGTGATGCGAAGCACCTGGGGGCGCATTGCTGACCTGATGGAGCAGCAACCGGAACTCGGTGACTACCGAACCGCCGCCTATGTCGCGTCAATCCGACAGATCGCCGATGCCTATGAAGCGATAGGTATCTGATCGGCGACACGTACGAAAAGGGCTTCGTTTAGGGGATCAGTCGCTTGAGCTTTGAAT
Organism: Rhizobium sp. CCGE531; assembly: GCF_003627795.1. NCBI lineage: Bacteria > Pseudomonadati > Pseudomonadota > Alphaproteobacteria > Hyphomicrobiales > Rhizobiaceae > Rhizobium > Rhizobium sp. CCGE531. The sequence goes on from NZ_CP032687.1 coordinate 414,971, forward strand.
TCGCCTCCCAAGCGACTTGGCTGCCGCCGAACAAGTTTCGACGGCAGCCTCTTTTTTGCGAGAGAGACTGGTATCAACAGCGTCAAATCGCGGGAGGTCTTAATCCGCGTCAGAGGCCACCCAGGCAAAGGTACTTCATTTCAAGATAGTCCTCGAGGCCGTGGCGGGAGCCTTCACGTCCAATGCCTGACTGCTTGATCCCTCCAAAGGGTGCAGCCTCCGACGACATGCGGCCGGTGTTAATGCCGACCATCCCGTATTCCAGCGCCTCGGCCACACGCCAGACCCGCCTGAGGTTCGAAGCATAGAAATAGGCGGCGAGGCCGTAGATCGTATCGTTAGCGTATCGCACGACTTGCTCCGGGTCGTCGAAACGGATGATTGGTGCCAGAGGACCGAAAGTCTCTTCCTGGGCGATGCGCATTGAGCTGACGACATTTGTAATCACGGTCGGCTCAAAAAATGTTCCGGACGTGCCGATGCGCCGCCCACCACATCGCACTATTGCCCCGTTTTTGACAGCGTCATCGACATGCGCTTCGATCTTTGTCAGAGCATGATTGTCGATCAGAGGCCCGATCGCGGTGTCCTGTTCAAAGCCGTCGCCAACGCGAAGTCTTCGCGCGTGCGCGGTGAACTTTTCAGCAAATTCGTCATAGACGCGTTTTTGGACGTACAGCCGATTGGCGGACACGCAGGTCTGCCCAGCATTGCGAAACTTGGCTCGGATCGCGCCGTCAACGGCGGCGTCGATATCAGCATCGTCGAAGACGATGAAAGGGGCGTTCCCGCCGAGTTCGAAGCTGATGCGCTTGATTTGGTCGGAGCACTAGCGCATCAGTAATCGGCCGACTTCGTTCGACCCTGTGAAACTGATCTTTCGCACCTTTGGGTTTGAACACAATTCACGACCGATAGCGTCACCCTCTGACGCATAGACGAAATTGAGAACGCCCTCCGGGAAACCAGCTGCACGCGCGAGGGCGAACATGGCCCCGGCAACGAGGGGCGTTTGCTCAGCGGGCTTCAAGACAACGGTACAGCCAGCGGCAAACGCCGGCGAAATCTTGCGCGCTACCATCGAGGCCGGAAAGTTCCAAGGGGTAATGGCCCCGACAACACCGATTGGTTGCTTGATCACCAGCATACGCCTGTCATTGGAGGGCGCTGAAATGGTCTCGCCGTAAATGCGGTTGGCCTCTTCGGCGTACCATTAGAGATATGCCGCCGCGTACAAGACTTCCGATTTCGCCTCTCCCAGCGGCTTTCCCATCTCAGCCGTCAAGATCACGGCAAGATCGTCGCTATGTTCGAGGATCAGCCGGTGCCACTTCCACAGGATGTCCGAGCGCGCCCGGGCGGTGAGCCCAGCCCAAGGCGCTTGGGCAGCATGCGCCTTGTCAATGGCTGCGGAAACCTCTTCGGCACTCATGTCCGGCACCTCGGCCAGCAGATCGGACGGGTTAAAGACCGCAAAGCGCTTCATAGATGTAGCCGTGTGCGTGCTAGGCTCGGATAGGTCGAGGAATTGCTCCGGATTTTTTAGATGCCTCGTTAACGCAGCAGTGAGCGTCATTCCCGTTCTTCCTGTTCCGATCGTCAACGTCTACAGCTTTGTTCATCTGAACGTTTATGCTGAACGGGGACGCCGGAGCAATGTTGTTCCTGATCGTTGCGGTGAAGGCGGCGCGCAGCTTGACTGAGAGCGATCAAGGTCTCGATTTCACTTTTGCACCTTTCGCCAACGCCTTCCACCGCCAGCAGGGGTAGGGGGTCTAGAGGGGGGCGGCATAGATACGTTTGACGTCCGCGAAGTCGCTGAGTTCAACGAGCAGAACGGTCGCTTTCAACGTCTTCGCATGCTCGCGCTAGGCCTTCGCAAGGGAAGCAAGATTCGTCAAGCACCACTGTTCGGTCGCCATTGCATTCAACCCTGCGAGATCGCAGCTGAGCAGCCGGGTATTCGTTTCATCACGGATGTCGCTCAGCGCTTTGAAAGCGGAACGTATTCGCGCAGCGGTGCGCCGGTATAGAGCTGGCGCGGGCGGCCGATACGCTGATCCGGATCTTCGATCATCTCGTTCCACTGGGCAATCCAGCCGACGGTGCGGCCGAGCGCAAATAGTACCGTGAACATGGTCGTGGGGAAGCCGAGCGCCTTCAGCGTGATGCCGGAATAGAAGTCGACATTCGGGTAAAGCTTCTTCTCGATGAAATAGTCATCGGTCAGCGCGATACGCTCCAGTTCGATCGCGATGTCGAGCAGCGGATCGTCCTTGATGCCGAGTTCGCCGAGGACCTCGTGCGCCGTCTTCTGCATGATCTTGGCGCGCGGATCGTAGTTCTTGTAAACGCGATGACCGAAGCCCATCAATCGGAACGGATCGTTCTTGTCCTTGGCGCGGGCGATATATTCCGGAATGCGGTCGACCGTGCCGATTTCCGTCAGCATGTTGAGCGCAGCTTCGTTGGCGCCGCCATGGGCCGGGCCCCAGAGGCATGCGATGCCGGCGGCGATGCAAGCAAAGGGATTGGCGCCGGAAGAGCCGGCGAGGCGAACCGTCGAGGTCGATGCGTTCTGTTCATGATCCGCGTGCAGGATGAAGATGCGGTCCATGGCGCGGGCAAGCACCGGATTGACGACATATTCCTCGCAGGGCACGGCAAAGCACATGCGCAGGAAATTCGACGCATAGTCGAGATCGTTCTTCGGGTAAACGAAGGGCTGGCCGATATGGTACTTGTAGGCCATGGCGGCAAGCGTCGGCATCTTGGCGATCATACGAAGGCTTGCGACCATGCGCTGGTGCGGATCGGTGATGTCGGTGGAGTCGTGATAGAAGGCCGACAGAGCGCCGACGCAGCCGCACATGACGGCCATCGGATGCGCATCGCGGCGGAAACCGGTGAAGAAGCGGGACATTTGTTCATGCACCATGGTGTGGTGCACGACCCGATAGTCGAAGTCCTTCTTCTGGGCTGCGGTCGGCAATTCGCCGTAGAGCAGCAGGTAACAGACTTCGAGGAAGTCGCCGTGCTCGGCAAGCTGTTCGATCGGATAACCGCGATGCAGCAGAACGCCTTCGTCGCCATCAATAAAGGTGATGCTGGACTCGCACGACGCAGTCGAAGTGAAGCCAGGATCATAGGTGAACATCTTCGTCTGCTCGTAGAGGGATCCAATGCCGAGGACGTTCGGACCGATCGTGCTTGATCGAAGTTTCAATTCGGCACTATGGCCGTCGACTAAGACACAAGCATTGTTGTTATCCATGATATTTTTCCTCAGGGCTCGCTAGCTGGGAACTAACAGCTGCCGAATGAACTGATCTGTGTTCTAATTGTCTTCCCGCAGAGGGGGTTCGGAACGAAACTCTTCGAGCGCAATTGCGACGCGCGATTACAAGAGCTGCGATCTTAAGATATCCGGCCGAGCCGGTGATGCAGGTTTGAGTATTTTACTGCCACTGGCTCGTTTTTCACCACGTGCAGATAGTGGGCGACAGCTACCCGGATGAGCTCAAAGTCCTCTTGCGAAAAGACAGCCCGCGGTCGCTCCAGCAAGATGGGTTTCTTTTTCTCTTCATCGTTCGACATTACTTCCTCCGGTAAGGTAAAGGACGCAGGCCTGCTGCAGGTCCCTTGCAAGGTAGGTCTGCATCAGGCCGCAAACTGGTTCATCGTGTTATTGGCTCCGCCGGCCTTAAGCGCCGCCTCGCCGGCAAAATACTCTTTGTGATCGTCGCCAATGTCAGAACCAGCCATGTTCTGGTGCTTCGCGCAGGCAATGCCCTGGCGGATTTCCTTTCGCTGGACGTTGGCGACGTAACCGAGCATGCCCTGCGCGCCGAAATATTCTTTGGCGAGATTGTCCGTCGAGAGCGCCGTGGTGTGATAGGTCGGCAGCGTAATCAGGTGATGGAAAATGCCGGCGCGTTTGGAGGCGTCATGCTGGAAGGCCCTGATTTTTTCGTCGGCTTCCCGCGCCAAATCGCTGTCGTCATATTGTTCGCTCATCAGCTTGGCCCTGTCGAACCCAGAGACGTCCCTTCCTTCGCTCTGCCAACCATCAAAAACCTGCTGCCGGAAATTCAGCGTCCAGTTAAAAGAGGGCGAGTTGTTATAGACCAGCTTGGCATTGGGGATCACCTGCCGGATGCGGTCCATCATGCTCGCGATCTGTTCGACATGAGGCTTTTCGGTCTCGATCCACAGCAAGTCGGCGCCATTGTTAAGCGCATTGATGCAGTCAATCACGCAGCGGTCGGCGCCTGTGCCTTCACGAAACTGATAAAGGTTGGAACGCAGCCGCTTCGGCCGCAAGAGCTTCGAGCCGCGCGTGATCAACACGTCGCCGTTGGAGGGTGGCTGGCCGGTGACATCGTCGCAATCCAGGAAGCCGTTGTACTGGTCGCCGATGTCGCCTTCGCTGACGCTGAAGGCGATCTGCTTGGTAAGGCCTGCGCCGAGTGAATCGGTGCGAGCCACGATGATGCCGTCGTCGATGCCGAGCTCGAGAAACGCGTAGCGGCATGCGCGGATCTTGGCGACGAATTCCTCGTGCGGAATGGTCACCTTTCCGTCCTGATGGCCGCACTGCTTTTCATCGGAGACCTGGTTCTCGATCTGCAGCGCGCAGGCGCCGGCTTCAATCAACTTTTTCGCCAGCAGGTAGGTTGCTTCGGCATTTCCGAAACCTGCATCAATATCAGCAATGATGGGAATGACGTGGGTCTGATGATTGTCGACCGCCTGAACCAGCTGCTGTTCCCGCGCTTGGTCACCCTCCACCCGGGCTTTGTCGATTTCCCTGAACAACATGCCGAGTTCGCGTGAATCTGCCTGGCGCAAGAAGGTGTAGATCTCCTCGACAAGGGCCGGCACGCTCGTTTTTTCATGCATGGACTGGTCGGGGAGCGGACCGAACTGCGACCGCAGTGCCGCAACCATCCAACCTGAGAGATAGATGTAACGGCGTTCCGTCGTGCCGAAGTGCTTTTTCAGCGAGATGACTTTCTGTTGGGCAATAAACCCATGCCAGCATCCGAGCGACTGCGTATATTTGCTCGGGTCTTGATCATAGGCGCCCATGTCCCGACGCATGATCGCAGCGGTATAGCGCGCAATGTCTAGACCGGTTCTGAATCTGTTCTGAAGGCGCATGCGAGCGACAGCTTCGGCAGTGAGGCCGGACCATGCGTGGTTTTCGACAATCAAGGTTTTGGCTCCTTCAACACTATCTGAATACGACATTTACTCCTCCAAGGGTCGGCCAGTTGTGTGCACTGCAATAGCGGGTCGCCGTTTTCTTTTCAGCCGGTGCCTTTGTGATGTTGTCAAACTTTACAAGGATATTTTGTAATGCTGTAATCGGTGTATGGAAAAACTCTGCGTTTATCTCGGTCCGCGACTTCGACGCTTGCGGAAAAATCTTGGCCTCACTCAAGCCGACATGGCATCTGACCTCGATGTCTCCCCTTCTTATGTCGCGCTCATGGAGGGGAATCAGCGACCAGTTACGGCCGAGATTCTTCTGCGACTTGCGAAGATCTACAAGCTCGACATGTCGCTCTTTGCCGACGACGGCACGCCCGAAATCCTTGCGCGACTACAATCGACCATGAAGGATCCAATATTCAGTGGCATAGAGATATCACCGCTCGAAGTCGCAGACGTGCTCAGCAGCTTTCCGGGGTTTGCAGAAGCGATGCTGCGGCTCTACACCTCGTACAAGGAGGAACAGATTGTTCTTGCCGATCAACGACAGGCCGCCCTCGACGGAGGGATCGATGAAGGAGCAGATCCTGTTGCGGGCGTGCGACGGTTCCTCGCAGCTCGACGTAATTGCTTTCCTGGCCTTGATGTTGCGGCAGAAAAGTTGGCGGCGGCGGTGAAGGAGGCTGGCGGGCTTCCATTCTATCTTATGCAACGTCACAATCTTCGAGTGAGACGATTACCAACGGAGATCATGTCAGGATCGGTCCGCCGACTGGACCGACACAGGCATGAGGTTCTACTTGACGACTGCTTGGATCTGGCAAGCCAAAACTTTCAACTTGCACAGCAACTCGCCTATCTTGAATCCGAGGGCGATATTCAAAAGTTCGTTCAAGAAGGCAATCTTGCGACAGAGAGTGGGCGACGATTAGCGTACCGGGCGCTCGCAGGCTACTTTGCAGCAGCCGTTGTCATGCCCTACACGCAATTTGCCAAAGCGGTTGAAGCGCGCCGCTATGATGTCGAAGCGCTCTCGCGTCAATTTGGCACCAGTTTCGAACAGACGGCACATCGGCTGACCACACTGCAGAAGCCCGGACAAGAGCGGATCCCCTTCTTCTTTATCCGTGTGGATTCTGCAGGCAACGTGTCCAAGCGCCTCGACAGCGCAAATTTTCCCTTCGCACGACATGGCGGTGGTTGCCCCCTTTGGACGTTGCACCAGGTTTTTACAACGCCGAGGACGGTGGTAACGCAGTGGCTAGAGTTGCCGGATGGCCAACTATTTTTTTCGATCGCTCGAACCGTAAGTTCCGGGGGAGGTGCCTTTGGACTTCCGCGCGTCGATCGGGCCGTGGCGCTGGTTTGCGAAGCCAGCCACGTCGAACGTCTGGTCTATCATAAGGACAACACGTCCGTTGTGCCAACGCCCATCGGCATTACCTGTCGTCTTTGCCAACGCGATAGCTGCACATCCCGGTCGGAACCGCCAATCGGCCGACAGATCTTGCCTGATCACTACCGGCGCACGGACGCGCCATTTGGGTTTTCCGACTGAGGATGAGGGCCGCAGGAGGTGCGCCCTCGTGTTGTATCGGCGCCAAGGTGGAACGAATTCGGATCGGCTCCGCCGTTCAATCCGGGATCGTGGCATGTCACTCCTAAAGTGACGCTCTCTTAGTCAAAAAGCTTCCCGCCAAAGGGCGTCAACCTGTCTATTAATGCAGGTTTCCTGCTTCATCAACGTTGTCGGCGCCGCTGAACAAATCCTACGTTTCGCGCCATCTGGCCCGCCAATCAGTTCTCCAGTCTCGGCCGGCTAATGTAAGCGGTTGCGATCAGTTGGCTGATGGCGACCCTTTCGACCTCGGATGTGATGGTCGCATTGGTCCAGGCGTCTTCAACGTCACCTGCATTCATTCTGGCCATTTTCGTCGGGGCGATCGCTGACAACTTTAGCCGACGTAAGGTGATGATCATTGGCCGAAGCCTTATGATGACCGCATCCGCCATGCTCACGCTTTCCGTTGCTTTCGACGAAACTGATCCGTGGATCATTCTCGGTTTCAGTTTTCAGGCTGGCTGCGGCATTGCTCTCCACGATCCCGCCTGGCAGGCATCGGTCGGGGATATCGTCGAACGGCCCCACCTGCCGGGTGCAGTCACGCTTATTTCTGTCGGGTTCAATACTGTTCGCAGTGTCGGTCCCGCACTGGGAGGGATCGTCGTTGCCTCAGCGAGGCCCCTCTCTGCCTTTGCGATTGCAACATTTGGTTTTGCAGTTCCGCTGATCACCTTGTGGCAAAATAAATGGAAAACGCTTTCCTCATCCTTGCCGCGTGAGGCGATGTTTACAGCTATCTGTGATGGCTTGCGCTTCACCGCTATGTCCTCAGAAATCAAGGGAACGGTTGCACAGAGCCACTCGCTTTCGGTCGCATTTGGCTGCTCCACGGGCTGGCTGAGTGCCCGGCCGAAATCAAGTGGATCGATACCTAAAGGAACTGGAAGCTTTGAAAACGCCCAAGGCAGGAACCATAAACATGATGACCCAAGATCAAGAAATTGCCGTGCATCGCGTCGCCGAGGTTATGCGCGGTTCCAATTCGGCTGTGGGAGGCCTTGGCCGCTGGCCCGAAGGCTGTCGCCGCAGCTCAGCGTGGTTTGCAAAAAGCGCCGGCGTCTCCCATCATCCCCCAGCTCGACTTCAGCTGTTTGCAAGACATCGGTTCGCATCGGCAAATAGGTATGGTAAATCAATCAGTGGTAGAGCTTCGTGCTACAGCTATTTCAAAGTGACCGTTGCAATATCAAAATTGAAATTCTACTATGGCTTAGGCGAATTTTCCTTTCATTCGCCAAAGTGGCTGCACGAGCAGTCACCTTTGGGCCGCCAATAGCCCCTTCGAGGCGGCCCTTCCTTTGTGAGACGTCAACGGCATTTCGAATATTGGAACGAAAAGGATTCACATCGGCAAAGTGTTGCCCGCCGTGACCGGCAAGGTCGCTATCAAACCACGCCTCCCTGGCTCCTCTGCGATTCGGTGCCAGACAAGGAATCACGAGCGCTTCCTGCTACGGCAAGAGGGCAAATCACGAAAGCACTCACTGGAATAAATGTGGTAATTGAAAACCCAGTCGAATGGATACTTGGTTTGGGACGTCGTGCGCGGGGCTCGAAAGCGAAAATTCAGTGCAACCGTCTGGTGTTTGGATGCCAGCATGGCTACAATCTCAATCGTACGGAATGGGGAGGCTGCACTGACGTGAAACCGCAAAACTCTCACACCTCGTCCCCAGAGAAAACTCGCCGCAGTGCGATCGAGCTCGATCCGACATTCCGTCCATATCTCGCAGTGGCTATCGTTCGGTTTAGTGCGTCGCATCCAGATACAGAAATCGAAATATCGCAAACCATCAGCCTGTTGGATAACGGCGCAGCGCCGAGTGATCTGCTCGTTCGAGAGTTCCACCACTGTCTGTATCGCGAGAAAATTTATGCCGAGACGCTTCCGCTCAGGCGTGCCCTGGTCGACGGTGTCCTCGGGCGATGACCGTATTTCCCCTTAAGTTCAAACCGTTCGGCGCCGGCTATCTTTTTGCGGATGATGCGGGCGGTTACTTCAAAGCCGACGCTCACTTTCTCAATCGCTATGCGACCGGAAAGCTGACGGCACTGGATAGGGGCTTTCTTGAAGCAAATGGTCATGCGTTCAATGAGATCGACGATCCAGCCTATATGGGATTTGCCTACCGGTGGGCCCAACGGTTGCACCGTCCTCAAGAGCTGAATTACGTCATTCTCGTTCCGACCCTCCGTTGCAATTTGGCATGTGCCTATTGCCAGGTGTCTCGGGTGAACGAGAGCACTCCGGGCTTTGATTGGACGGATGAGACGCTTGAGCGCGTTCTCCGATTTCTCGATGCCATGACGTCCGCGAGCGTCAAAATCGAATTCCAGGGTGGCGAGCCACTGCTCCGATTAGACCTATTGGAGAAGGTTCGTGATTTCGCTCGCCGCAAGTTCCAAGAAGTTTTCTTTACGGTATGCACCAATCTGCAATCAGTATCGGAAGAAGCTTGGGATTTCCTGGATGCCTCGGACGTCTTCGTGAGTACGTCACTTGATGGCGAATTTTCGACGCATGAGCGGCAACGAACCGTAAACGCCAAAGACACGCAGCAATTCGTATCGAACCTCAGCTATGCCATCGAGCGCTTGGGGCAGGGAAAGGTCTCGGCTCTCCCGACGCTAGACATCAACCAGTTGCCGAGCGTTTCCGAGATCATTGATACATTTGGCCGGTTCGGATTTCGGTCAATTTTCCTTCGACCAGTTAATCATCAGGGTTTTGCCAGAAAACGGTTTCAGACCACCGGTCTCGAAGACAAATGGAATGCCTACCATGCCGATTTTATCGACGCTCTGATCGAGCACAATTGGACCGCCGGGCAGCCGGTTGAGGAGTTCTATTTCACACACTGCCTGCGGCGGGTTCTGCGTGGCGGCCACAATCAGCACGTCGACCTTCGTAATCCGAATATTCTCGGCCGAGACTACATCGTTATTGACTACGATGGCACCTTCTATCCGACGGATGAAGCCAGGATGGTCACGCGGGTTGGACAGGTCGATCTTAGCATTGGCAATCTTTGTGACGGCATCGACCAGTCCAAGCTAGACGTGCTGAACGAAGAGTCTTCCAATTCATTCCATCCCGACTGCATCCATTGTCCATACCAAGCCGCGTGTGGTGCGGACGTTGTTGACGATCTATCCCGTTATGGGCGCATCGATCTACCGAAGGCCGACACAGCCTTCTGTCGCCGTCATACCGCAATCTTCGACAAGATCTTCGAGCTGCTCTATTCGGCTGACGAGAAAGTCCAAAAGAGCCTTGCGTTCTGGGCCGGAATTCCGGAATTCGATCCGTCACTGGCGCCGGTACACACATGATCGATTTGCGGCTCAAGATCGATGACGTCCCGATCGACAATCCAAGTATCGTTCGCTTGCGCTCGCACGCGGTGGACAGTGAATATGATGCACTCCTGATCGACAGAGATCAGGAAAGTCAAACCTTCGATCTCGCGGGTTACTCGCTTCGCGTCCACTGCGGTCCCGAAACCGATCTTGACGGTGACGTCCTGCTTCTAGTTCCTGGGCGAAAGTCAGCGCATCGATTGGTGCGATCCCGGTCGAGACACAACACCTTCTTGGTCACCGAGCAATGCGACCAGCTCTGCGTCATGTGCTCGCAGCCTCCAAAGAAATATCACGCCGACCTCTTCGACCAGTTCACAGTCGCCGCCACCTTAGCGCCGGAAAACGCTCGGATCACCATATCTGGCGGCGAACCGCTGCTGCACAAAGGAAGGCTGTTTCAGTTTCTTCTAGCAGCCGTGAAAGCCCGGCCGGATATCTCATTTCATGTTCTGACCAACGGCCAGTTTTTCGAACCGGGCGACAGCACCGTGATGGATGAGATCGGACGTGATCGCGTGCTATGGGGCATTCCGCTCTATGCGCCTTATGCGGGACTTCACGACAGCATTGTTGGAAAATCCGGAGCCTTTGAAACGCTGTCGTTGAACTTGACGGCGCTGATGAGGGCGGGGGCAGCGGTCGAGCTTCGTACGGTTGTCCTCCAGCAGAACTGGGATGTGTTGCCACAGCTTGCGAACTATGTCTCGACCCGGCTTCCGTTCATTGACGTATGGGCGATCATGCAACTGGAAAATATTGGCTACGGCAGAATGAACTGGGCCCATTCGTTCAAGGATACGTCGCTGGATTTCGGCCGACTCCGCACAGCCATCAACCTCGCGATTGGGCGCGGTATTCAAACGCTGCTCTATAATTTCCCTCTTTGCAGTGTCCCTCCAGGGTACCGACATCTGGCACCAGGCACGATTTCAGATTGGAAGAACAAATTTTTGGAACAGTGCAGCGGATGTTCGCTGCGCTCTACTTGTGGTGGATTTTTTGAATGGTATAAAGCTGATCAGGGGTTTGGGGGACTCTCACCACAATGAAGAAGCGCAAGATCTACCTGGTGCCGTCGTTGATCGCGGCCGGTTTCATGCCATCGAAAGGTGATGCTGCGCCAATCATCGGCCTTACCGAAAAGAAGCCTGCCACCTCCTTGTTCGAACGGTTGCGGGTCAAGCAGGTCTACACCCTTGCGGGCCATAGCTCGCATTCGAGCCACGCAAGTCATGCCAGTCACGCAAGCCACGCATCCTCAGCTGGAGGTGGCTACGTCCCACGGGGCGATTATGACACTGCTTATCCATCGCCCGATCCGACACCGCGCTATCAGCCCAACCCGGGGCCGGTCATCAGAAGTCTCCCAACCACTCCAAACTTACCGGGGACGACGTCAACTGGCACCTATTCGACGCAATCCTCTTCGACGAGCGCGCAGCCAGTGCCACTGAAGACGTTGCCAGGCAACTCGGATAAATTTCGCCGTATCGTCATACAGGTCCAGACCGCTCTGATCGCCTTTGGTTATTTCGGCGGCCCGATAACAGGGCAAGTCGATGCCGCCACCAAGGGCGGGCTCAGTAAAATGCAGGATGCGTACGGTCTCAAAGTCACCGGCACCATAACTCCGCAGGTCCTGTCGGCCCTGGGGATCGCGACGAACTAAGCCAACATGCGAATGAAACGGCGTTTCCTTTATACGATTATCACAATTGTTTTGTCTGTTTCGGTTTCGATGGGCGCCGCGACTGCTGCGGTCTCCTACCGTCATCTCTCCACGACGAACGGGACCACGATCCTCCTTGTTGAGGGCAGCTTCGAGACTGGCGATGATCCTCAACGCATCGCCTTAGAACTTGCTGCGAGCCCGGCCAAATACATCGCGTTTAATTCGGCGGGTGGCGATCGATCAATCGCGATGGCTTTCGGGAAGGCAATCCGCAAGACCGGCCTTCCGACGCTCCAGACAAAAGGCTCCCCTTGTCTCGAAACCTGCCTTTTGGCTTTTATGGGTGGCCTTAATCGTTATGCCGAAGATGAGAGCATAGGCATATCTGTAGAGACGTTTGCGACATCTGCGGAATCTGACGGTCGTCTCAATCCCTCAGTGTCAGCAGCCCTCAAAGACTACCTCGGCACGATGGGTGTCAGCGCTTCGCTTCTGGACGCAGCGTTGTCAATGCCGCTGGGGCAATCGAAAGAATTGAATCTTGTCGATATGGCGGGCTATCAGCTGGTAACGGCGCAGCTCAATGGAGAAAGCGCTTCGGCAGATGAAGTGCAGGACATTCAGCCTACCGATCAAGCAGGGGCAGTGGAAGTGTTCAATGAGTTCCAGCGGGTATGGTCGGGCTCGAGCAGCGAGGCGGTAGCCTTTCTTCGCAACGTCTATGCCGACCGCATCCAGTACTACGGAAAAGACCTTTCGCGAGAAGATGTGCTTAAGGAGAAGAGCGCTTTCGTGGACCGATGGCCGACAAGAATCTACACAGCGCGGCCGGGTTCAGTTCATGCGCTTTGTGCAGACAAGTGTTCAGTCTTCGGCGTTGTCGACTGGTACGCCTTCAGTGCAACCAGAAAAAAGGGTGCTTCAGGCGCAGTCAACCTGGCGCTGACTTGGGACCCGGTTAGTCGAAGGATAGTCAGTGAGACGGGCAGGGTCATTGAGACCGACAAAGCAGTCGCCGGCCCCGATCGTATCATCCGCCGTTGGATTCTCGACGCTACCGCCTGCTCGATTGGGAACGCTGTCGACGCTGAAGTATGCAAATCGCGCTCGATCCTGGAGGCCGATTTGAATAGCTCTGGATGGTGTGATCAGCGGGGATTGGGCTGGAGGCAGTGCGCCAGCCCGTGATCAACTAGCGGCCGCCCTCGCGGCGTGGAGTTTCGACTGACCGTGCTGCAGGAGTCGGTTTGCGAGCAACAGAAAGCACCGGACTGGAGGAAATCGTCCCAGGAGGCACCCAGCCAATGGCGTCGCCGGCGCTAACGTGGGTCCAACCCGCTTCTTGCTCCATAAGAGATACAAGGGCGTTCTGCCCAAGACTGCCGACAACGATGTACTTAGGACCAGGGCCGTCTCTGAGTTCAAGAGGTAGCCGAATGTAAGCGAACCTCGCGGCAGGGGGCGGGGTGGCCTTATCGAAAGGATCGACCGCAGGCGCGATGGTGGTCGCCTCCGATTTCTCGATGGACGCGATCAATCCATCGAAGACGTAGGGATCAGGTTCAGGGGCGCCGCTCGTGATTGGCTGCGTGATCGGAAGCCGAGGGCTCGCCTCGGTGCTTTGAGGCGTAGGTGCGGAGAAAGACGGAGCCGCTTCCGAAACGGATGTCGCATTCGCTGTACTGGAAGATGTGGGCGACGGCTCTGCACCTGCAGGAGTCGCGGTTACCACCGAAGTTTGAGACGCGGGAAGCGCTTTTTCCTGAGCGCGTGTTGGGGTAGTAACCGGCGCTGTCACGATCTGATTGCGAGAGGGAATAAGTGACGAAACAGGGGCGTGAGACGCCGTTCCCGGCTTTGACGTCGTATTCGCTGCGAAGACAGCGCCCCCGATCATCGCCAGCATTACCCAGAAGTCTCGGTATGCTCCGGCCACGCGCGTCACCGTTACCCTATATCCATTTGGACTTGCTTAAGCCGCACATACGCTTCAACCAATTGCGGGGGCGGGTTCCTTCGCAGTTCGGAGGCAGTATCCAGAAGTTCCTTGAGCTCATCCGGAGCACGCCTCAGCTCTCCTTCCAGGTCAGCCCTCTGACGCGCTATGTCCGTTTTGACCTCATTGATAGCCTGCGGATCGGTGGCAATGTGACTATTGAATACAAATTTCTTTTCAACAGACGACGACCAATTCGCAAGGGCGTCGGCTTTTTTGGGACCAATGCCGGGAACGGCTAAAACCGAGCGAGTCTTCACATCCCACGCGCTGTCAAAACCAAACGACGAGAGCGTTACCGTCCTGCTCTGTCCAATGCCAGCGATTTTTGCGCGGGAGATCAAGTGCCCCTGCATGTGGCTCCTGAATTGAAGGTCTCTTTTCTTTCGCTCGAGCTCGGCGAGCCGTTCGCGTTCCTGTTCCGGAAGTTTGCCATGAGCCGAGGCCAGGGACAGATAGTGGCTTTTTCGTTTCAGGAACACGGCAGGCCCGGCGTGCTCTTCCCAAATTTTCTTCTTCTCCTCCCATGCTGCGGTAGCCGCCTGCAGTTCGACCCTAAATTCTTCCGCAGGACGGCGGGATCGGATCATCATTATGATTGATGCGATAACCAGAGCTGCACCCCAGAAGCCATTCAACTGGTTTGCAAGGAAAATACCTATCAGCAGTCCCGCAACCGAGGCGAAAAACGCCAGCTGCTTTCCACGTGAGAAGGATACCGCCACAGGGCTGCGGGTGAGAGACGGAACCGCAATGATGCTTTCAGGTGCTGGGGCTTGGTTTGGTGGAGCGGGACGGTTGATCAGAGCAATGAGGTCACCGATGTTCAGTGTGGAAACAGTGCTTGAAATCTTCGCGGCGAAGAGGCTCCTGCCCATCGATTTCTCGAGGCGGCACCAGGGACACGACGAACTCCGAAAATATGCATGCGATTTGTCAGCAGAGCACTCCAGCAAACCCTTCTCGAGCTTGCCGAGGATTTGGACCCACGAGGTCGCATTCGGTCGACCGCCCGGAAGATCACCACTCTTTCCGAAAGCGGATTCGAATGCGTCGGAAACCTCCTTGCCAAAGTCACCCAGCGCTGGTGTTAGCGGCGGAGGTTCCATGCGCGTCTCAGCCCTGCGTGCGCTATAGGCGAAACGGTGGTCGCCTATAGCGGTCGGGATGTCTATGTCGCCAGGACCGAGATGCTTCCCAGCAAACGGATGTCTCCCAAGAAAAAGCAGCTGAAAGATGAGGACGGCTAGACCAAAGTTGTCGTGGTTCGCCATCCGAACCACTTTTTCGAAGTCCGCGCCTCTCAGCTCAGGCGGCGTGTAATCCGGCACGCCTACGGTGCAGCGATAGACCTCTGGCCCCTTTTTGAACTGAAAGGAGTCGCTGTCGATCAGAGTTACCATAGCCTGGTTTGAAACGAGGATGCCGGAGTGGTTTACGTCGCCGACCACGCAGCCCGTGCTGTGGATTGCAGCAAACGCGTTCGCAAGATTGAACGCGCTGCGCACCAGGAACCGGGCGTCGGCAGAAGGAAATTCCGTCCGCCTGCTGCCAGGCCCATAGAGTTCATGGATATTCTTAAAACCTGCGACCTTCTTCATGGAAAACCCCATGAACATTCCGCTCTTGTCACTGACAGTGTCGATCGGGAAGGCGACGATGTCGGTTGTCTTGTGGAGTGCGGCCGACGTCATGGCAAGGATTTTTGCTTTCCTCTCGAAGGCCCTGCCGGGATTATAAATCTTCACCGCCAAATCGCCCTCCTCGTGGACGTGGTAGACCGCGCCTTCGCCGCCTTTTCCTAGCATCCCGCCAAGCGTCACCTTCCTCCCATCCGATCCGAATACGATAGTGCTCATTTGCGCACACCGAGTACGAGCGTCTTGTCGTCATCGGTTCTTTCGCAAACGGATGGGCTTTCAAGATATTCTCGCAGCGCCATCGACAGAGGAAGGTTCCTGCCGGCTTCCTCCGAAAGAGCCAGCGGCGTCACCATCCGATTGAAAAATGGCTCATGAGCCGAACGATTTGCGCTATTGAGGACTAGACGTTCGATGCCGTCGGAGAAGACTGCAAATCGATCGACACGACGGTCATTTCGAACGAAAGTGAGATGCGGTTGGGGATCATCGGTGATGAAGCTGGTTGTCGATGCATATTCGCCTTGATACGGCCACGACGGCACATCCCAGGCTTCGTCTCCTTCGTAGCGTACGACAGCCGCGCCATCGCCGATGTGAAAGATCACAGTACCGTTTTCAGACATGAGAGCAGCAACGCTTGTGGCCGCGAAATCGCGTCGCTGTGTTCCAGAGCGACTAGCCTTCGCGCTGATGTATTCGCGGATATCGTCTATCCAGTCCCAGACCATTTCTTCACGAAGCTGGGAGAGGGAGTGATTTGCGAGATATCCACGGATGAGCCGAAGCAGACCGATGCAGACTGATTTTGAACCAATCTGCGCCAGTTTTGCGCTTCCCGCACCATCTGAAACGATCACTGCCATGACGGTTTCATCGACGCTGGCTAAAGTCTCACTCAATGCAAAATCCTGACATGGCAAACCCGTCTTCACATGGGAGGTGCCACAAGCACGGGCCGCAGCCCATCGCCAGCCATCGGTCATGCGATTGAGGCCCATCCGTCTGGCGTTGCAGGATTAGAGAGAGGAACGGCGTCACCGGGATTGGATTGCGAGACGGAGCTTAGAGAGCTGGAAAGCCACTGGAACAGATCTCGGAACCTGAGTTCCTTCAGCGCCAAAGGCTGGCGCACGCAGATATGGGAAAGCGTTTCGAAATTAGCGCCGTCGACGCCCACAGCAAAAAAGCTGAAGGCCTTTTCAACTTCTCCAGCCTTGACCTGCGCCGCCGCACTCTGCCAGGCGTCTGTTGGGGCTCCGTCCGTAATCAGGAAAACCCACGGGCGATAGTATGAGATTCCGTTTTGGCGATAGGAGTTCTTCCGGTCGCGCAGAAGCCGGAGCCCTTCCTCGATTGCATGGCCCATTGGCGTATCTCCCTGTGCGGCTAACTCGGGGACGATCCAGTTTTGCATGCTTGTAAAGTCGTTGACGATGGTCACAGGGCCGAAGGAGACTATGCCTATCTCAACGCGCTTAGATGCGAGAGAGTCCGCATAGAGCTCGTCTTTGAACTGAACGAGACCTTCATTGAGTTCCCTAAGCGGGCGTCCCCGCATCGAACCAGAGACGTCTAGCAATAACAGGCAGGGACAACGCGGTTCGGGATTGTCCACGAACTCCGCGCCATCAAAGGGGATTTGCTCAAATGGATTCGGCATGTGGTTCTCCTCAAGCTTGTGAACAATGCATAGCAGCTCTCGTCGGCGCTGCATTTACAAAAGAGCGCTCAAAGATATTTTTTCGCCGGGTGTGGCTTTTTGGAAAGGCACCGGAACCGCGACTCTGGGGTTCGAGATGGCAGCATCGAGGTGTTACCGAAGTGCGCCGTGCAAAAGTGCAAACAGCCAGGCGACGACTAGCACCCAAAACACGGCCGAGTACATTATTTCGCAAGTGCGGCTGCGATAGCGGCGGCCAGTAGCAATGACATTGCCGAATTTAGGAAAGTGATACTGAAACCATAAGATGGCCTTCCCGGGAAATAGAAATGCCATCCACCAGAGTCGCGGCCGAGTGCTCGAGCCGCTTTGTGGTGAGGGGAGCTGGTGCATTGCCATCGCGATCTCGTTGCCTGCGGACTAAGATTCGTCAGGCAGCATATACGAGTCTCCGGGAGAAGCTACCCAGGGTTTTTCTCACGCCGACGTTATACAATCATGATGTTCGATTTAGCTCGTGGACGTTGCCGACAGCAATCTTCTTCCCACCTGGGTTCGTATTGGTCGTTGGCGACCGCAGGGCGGTGAATCAGGCGGAGAACGCCATCGACACTTCCAAGCGTGCTCTCCTTTTTGATCACGGCGTGGAAGTGCCGAACAAATGGGCGGCGATCTCCGAATTTACGCGGACCAAGAGGCTCCGAACCTCAAGCTAACAAGGGAGCCGTTGCGGAAGCCGTGGCCATTGCGCCTGGCCTATTTTGGAAGACCATTCGAAAGGGTTGCGGTTTCGATGAGACATTGGGGCGTTTGCGTTTGCTGCAATTGCAGCCAAAGTTAACCGAGCGAAGTCTGGCGAGGTGGTACGGACCTGCGTAGCGTAAGAGGCTACGGCGCGGCCTGCGATTGGACGTTAACGCTCGTTTATGACGTTGCCGAGTGGCGTAGACGGTCTCGACTTTGCACGTGCACGCTCAAACGCACCGAGTCTGCTCTTCATCGACGAAATCGATTCCGTTGGACCGTGCGGCGAGAAAAAAGAGGGCGTCTTTATCGTGGGCGCCTGTATTTTCCCTGAGCGTCTCGACCCCGCGCTCAAGCAATCGGCGTGTCTCGCAAACACATCGAAATTGCGCTGCGTTCGGCTGAGCAACAGCCGTCAAACCGCTCGGGTGTTCCATAATAATTCTTATCTGATTTTTTCTATGTAACAACCTGAAATTGCTGCATAATGGATGGCCGAAGTTCATCGTGCAATATTTCGGGAGTCTTTGGTCGCCTTCTTAAACGGATCCATGATTGTGACGCCGCGCTCCTGAAAATCAGCGACGTTGCGGGTGACGATGACCAGACCATTCGCCAGCGCCGTCGCGGCTAATCCTTTGTCGTCAATGTTCTTGTCGGAGTGTCCGAGCATCTGCCCCCAGCGGCGAGCGACAGCTTCATCGACAGGAAGGATACGCACATCGTAGGCTGCGAAGATGGCATCGGCCGCCTTGGCGATCTCGTTCGCCACAGCGTCGTCGGTTTTCCGCGTTTTTTCAATGCCTTTCGAGATCTCTCGGACCGAGGTCACGCTGATCGCGAGATCGGTATCGTCAACCGTATCGAGCCAAGCCGCCACATTTTCGTGCGGCACGGGTCGACCTATCTCTTTCAGAACATTGGTATCGAGCAGATATTTCAAGCTCAATCATCCAGCGCACTAAGATCGGCGGCTCGCATGGCGGCCTTTGCCGTTTGCTTCGGATATGGCCTGCCTGCCTTCGGATGCGCCTCCGCATAGACTCGCGCTGCAACGATCTGTTGTTCCTTCAGAGAGGGATAGTCGCGCATGACATCTTTGACAGTGGCGCCGGTGTCGAGGAGAGCGGCAATCCGATGCGCCTCGATTTGCGTTCCCCGGATTAGCGGTTCCTTGCCGGATAGGTCGATTTGAGCAGTGAGCTTGTCGAGTTCCTTCAGCTTACGCTCGACGAAGACCAGGTGCTGACCAATGTCGTAGCGCTGTTTACCGAACACGACCTCTTTCGCGTGACCGCGTTTGAGAGAGCTTCGCAACGCCTCGTAGAATTCGGACTGGCTCTTGGGTGTCAGCGCCTGTTTGAGTTCGTCATAGGCATGGAGAAATACCAGCTCGGCTTGACCGAACTGCCTGATATTCCGACCGCCTCGCTTCACGAGTTGTGGCTTGATCGGCGCGCGCTCGACAACCTTTTTGAAAGTGTCTAGAGGCGCATCAACCACAAAAGCCGCTTGTGCCGTCGTCAGATGTTCCACCCTATTGCCCTTTCTAATACACCCCCAAAGATAGGGGCGAATTAGAGAGAGTGCAAGGCCCGGACCGATGTGAGCCAAAGACTACGATTGACGCCGCACTTCGTCCACCAGGGTCAGAGTTTCGAGGCGATCAAGAAGCTGCTTGGCTTTCGATTCTCCGAGCAGTTCAGGTGCCATTGTCGGCCAATGTTCAAGCGCACGTCTGATTGTCGCAACGACCTCGCGTGTGATCAGCTTCGCGTCCAGGCGAAGAAAACTTGCGACCCTCTCAAAGCGATGCAGGTTCACGCTTTCGAAGCTGTGGGTTTTGACGAACCTCAGCGCCATAGTGTCGGACGGCATGTAAAGAACGGTCGGGACAATATCGTAGGCCGGCGACAGCCGGATTTCGCCAGGTGCCGGGAAACGGAAAGACCAGTTCTTGAGATGGTTGTCGCCATTTCCTAAAAGCACGTCTGCAACGACCCTGCGGATAGCTTCCAATATGTCATCACGATGGTCGGTGCTGAAGCGGCGCACCATGTTGATGATGGTCTCGGTCGTCGCCATCGTATATTTTCGATCGCCTATCGCTCCCAGAATTTGGGCCGCGTCTTCGATGTGGATGCGACGATCATCGTCGGCGCGGTCGAAGCGATCGACGACGAGAACGCGCTCGCCATGAGCCGACAGTTCCGCAGGGACGCCGCTGATTGCGGTGCTGGAGACAAGCCGGCAGTTTGCTGTTCGCACGCCGATCGTCCTTGCCATCTGCATGGCCGCATGTTCAGCTTCCGGCAGCCCTGGGTATCGCTCGCTTGCCACCTTGATGATGCAGCGGCCGGTGTTACCGCGACCGGGAACTGTCAATCTGTCGCCCTCGACGTTGGCCGTGAACTTGAGCTGCACACCGGCGAGCGAGAATTTAACCGCGCCGTCGGGCAGCGCGACATCCACGCCATGTACCTTTTCGATGGTGATTGGCCCGGCTGACGCTGGGATCGCGGTTTCCGGTACGACGAGGATTGCGCCAGGGAGATCGCCACCAAGGCGGGTCAGGACGTCGAACTCGTCGTGATCGCCAGGCCCCATTTCGTTCAACACGAGATCCCTGAGGGCGCCCTCGGGAAGCAATCCTGAAAACCATGGGGGCAATGTGCCGTGAAGCCCAATTTTGTCGCCACGCCGCGCCAGACGATTGCGTGTGCCCTCGTCATCGTCAGGATCGAACCAACCCAGGCTGAAAATTGGCCGCCTTGGATCCCGCAGAAATGTTTCGGCAACGACAAACGCGACCGCGCCGTCACTATCGCGCGTCAGGGTCCCTACCCTAACCTTCCCGAGTGTCTGATCGAGAAGATGGACGCCGAGGATCGCCGATGATTTCGCCATCACGGTTCCCCATTGTCGTCTTCATCGAGATCGACGAAAAGTTCCTCAAATGCGCTCACCGCCGTACCTTTATTCAGCTGTTCCCCAGCATCGCCAATCAGCTGCCTTACTTCCCCGATCCGGGACTTCGGCAGCAGGACGGGCACAAGGTCGAGGGCATCGCAGATTTCGGCAAACAGCGTCAGTCGATCCCTACCCCGTCGATCGGTTGCAAGGTCCCTTTCGAGTTCCGATATTCGCGCCCGGTCCCGGCCGAGCCTTGTCGCAAGTGCAGGCTGGCTGAGACCGCGTCGTTTACGGGCGGCCAACAGTTGCTCGCCAAGAGTATTGAAAATCGTGGTGCTCATGCGGAATATCGCTTGGCTGCGGGCCGGTGTCCGGAATTTCGTATGACTCTAAGATAAAGCAAAATGCGGAATTCCGCAACAGGACGTCATAAGAAGCGAAATAGCGCACCAACATAACGATGACCAGCGGCGATTTCGATCTTGGCTCGTCCTCATCAACCCAATGCCTCAAGTCCAACCGGCGACCGCCGATCCGTCCCAGGCCTTGATATCCTCCCCAACAAATTATTATTCCGACCCATCGGAAGAATTAATACGAGGCTCAACCATGCCCGCAGTTGCCGAGATGCTGAAGGCGAGCGAGGCTGCCGTTGTCTCGCGCGTGAGCCTGCGCGACGTCAATCGCGTTATCGACGAGCACATCTTGCCAGCGTTCATATCGCTCGACAACGGTCGTCATGTCCTCGCCGGAGCCTGCTCGCTTATCACGTTTTACTTCGAAAGCGCCCGCCGCCTTACCTCGGAAGAACGCCTGTTTACTATCCGGACGGCAGAGCCCCGACTCGCGAGAGCCCGCACCCTCCCGTGGTCCGCCCTATTGCTTGAAGATTGGACCGTGCACCACGAGTTTCTGACGATCGATCTAATGCCCTTTATGAGGGGCGCGAGCGAGCGGCTGGACGACCTTGCCGCAGCACGGGAGGTCGTCACATCGTCGGCCGACATCCTTGGTGGGACGCCTGTCATTCGAGGCACCCGCGTTCCTGTCCATGATGTTGCCGGGTCCGTATCCGCGGGCAATTCCACGGAGCGCATTCTCGAAACCTGGCCTAGCCTGGACAGAGAGAAGATCAGGCTCGCGACAATCTATGCGGAAGCTAATCCCTTGCGCGGGCGGCCCCGCGTGCTGGGCGAGCTCCCCGAAGGTTCGGTCATCCTCACAGATCGTCGCGTCCCCGTCGCAGGAAGGCGGGATGAAGTTTCTGATTGATGAGTGCCTCAGTCCTCAACTGGCTAAGATGGCGCGGGAAAAAGGTTATGGCGAAACGAGCCATGTCGTTTGGATGAAACTGGGTGGCCTGAAAGACTGGGAGCTCAAACCGATCATTCTTGAGGGCGACTGGACGTTCGTCACGAATAACTTGGTCGACTTCCGCGGGCCGAAAGACAAGCCCGGGACGAAAGGGCAATATGCCGACGTTGCCATCCATGCCGGGCTGATCTGCCTAAACGGCCCGTCCGGTATGGACCTCGAGATGCAGATCGAGCTGTTCGAACAGGCTTTGGCCGAACTCGACGACGACGATGATCTCGTCAATCGTGTGTTGGAAATTTCCCTCGACGATGAGGAGGAACTGCGCGTGCTCCGGTACGCGCTTCCAAAGGAATCATCGTTCAGGAAGGAAAAACGGCATACAAGCTCAATAATAAGCCAGCAACGTGCTAGAACTAATCGGACTGGCTGATACACTCCCGCTCAACGCAGAGTTCCTGCGCCAAGAACCTCGATAACGCCGGAATTCGTATCCGAGTTGCGGATAGTCTGTGGCGTCACCGTGTCGATGCGAAGCTCAGAGCCATCAAGAATGCAGATCGAAGACGTCACCGCGCGCGGCCCAACCACCCTTGATCCGCTACGCAGTATAGCATTCCGTTCGATCTGGAGTTCCACGCAAGTCGCCAACCTGGGATGGCTGGTGCAAACCGTCGCGATCAGTTGGCTCATGGCGACGATCTCCGCTTCGGATCTGATGGTCGCGCTTGTGCAGGCTTCAACGACGCTTCCGGCATTCATACTCTCCATTCCCGCCGGAGCGATCGCCGACACCTATAGCCGCCGATTGGTCATGATCACCGGGCTCTCATTGATTGCGCTCGCTTCCATCGTACTGGCGATTGCTGCCGCCTTCGGCTTCGTCAGTCCCTGGCTCATTCTAGGTCTGGGATTTATCGCAGGCTGCGGCTTTGCGCTGAATGACCCCGCTTGGCATGCCTCCGTGGGCGATATCCTCGACAAGCGAGATATTCCGGCTGCGGTGACGCTTATGTCGGTCGGATACAACATGACGCGCAGCGTTGGACCGGCTTTGGGCGGGGCCATTCTCGCGTTCCTCGGTCCGTTGGCGGCCTTTCTCTTTGCCGCCTGCAGCAACTTAGCGCCTCTCGGCGCGGTGTTGCGCAACAAGTGGCACGTCCGCAAGTCTCCGCTGCCTGCAGAGCGAATTTCAACAGCAATCCATGACGGAATGCGGTTCACGGCGCTTTCTTCCGACATCCGGGCGGCGATCATACGTGCCGCCCTTTTCGGCCTTGCCGCCATTGCCATACTTGCTCTTCTGCCGCTTGTCGCCCTCGATCGTTTGGCCGGCGGACCAATCATCTACGGCATACTGTTTGCCGGTTTCGGAACAGGCGCTTGCATCGCCGGACTGAACAACCGGCTCTTAAGGAGATTGATTCCTCAGGAATGGCTGATGGCGATCGCTTCCATCGCTTGCGCGTTTTGTTGCATCTCACTTGCCCTCACCTCCTCAGTACCTTTGGCGACACTTGCGCTTGTCATCGGAGGCGCCGGCTGGGTCATCACCTGGACCGGGTTCGACGTCTGGGTGCAATTGGCAAGTCCGCGCTGGGTCGTCGGCCGTACGCTCTCCATCTATTACGCATTCCTCTCCGGCGGCATGGCAGCCGGCAGCTGGATCTGGGGCACCGTCGCCCAGACCTATTCGCTTGCATCTTCTCTCGAACTTGCCGCAGCGGCCCTGTTACTCGTCGCCGCATCAGGGTTCGTCCTGCCGGTGCATCTGGCGGCCGAGGCAGACCAGCAGGGCTCGGTTTATCCGGCGCCAGCTGTGGCGCTTGATCTGAAGCCCCGAAGCGGCCCGATTGCAGCGCGGACGGAATATGCCATAGACGACAGCGACCTGGACATCTTCCTCGATCACATGCGCACTCGAAGATACGCCCTGGCCCGGGCAGGCGCACGCGACTGGACGCTCCAGCGAAATCTTCGAAAGCCTTCCCGTTGGACAGAAACATTCCGCACGCCGACCTGGATGGATTTCCTGCGTTTGCATCATCGTCTCTCCCCGTCGGATCAGGAAGTCGTACAGCTTCTCGCCGCTTTGCATATGAGTGACAAGCCTCCGGAAACTGATCTTGTGATTGAGCGCACAACAGACGCGCGACGGACCCGGAGCCAACCGGTCGCGCGCGTTTCGCGTCCATGAGGTGATCTTGCGATGAGGCCATTTATCGAGCAGCGGCAACGGTCCCATAATGGCGTCGGCCAGAAACAAAACCTCACGGTTCAGACTGTGGAGACTAGCCGCAAGCCGAACACAGCTCCTGGCCTGGGAGTGGCATCAACCCCTGCCATCCAGGTTCGCTCGGCTGTCGTCGATCCCTGCTCGACGACAGCCGCTTTTCCCTCGGTTTTCAATTCCGGCCTTGCCGCCACGCGTCGAAACCTGGCCCGCGAACTCTTGGACAAAGCGTCGACTGGGCAGGCGACAAATGATGGCAGACCGAAGTACGACTCCTTTCCCTCATCGCCGAATGACGCCCGTCAAGCACGGCCGAAGTGACCCGCCCGAAAGAGACTGAATGACATGCCTTCAATAGAAGAGACAGCATCCGTAGTGCTATTGGCGCCACTGAAGAATTCGACGTTCCGTTCGATTTTCTTCGCGTCGCAGCTTTCGAGCCTGGGCTGGCTGATGCAGACGGTAGCGCTCAGCTGGCTCATGGCCACGGTTTCGACGTCCGATGTCATGGTTGCCCTCGTTCAGGCCTCATCCACGCTGCCAGCCTTTTTTCTTGCGATCTTCGTTGGCGCGATTGCCGACAACTACAGTCGGCGCATGGTCATGATCGTCGGTCGAAGCCTGATGATGGCGGCCTCGGCGATGCTGACGATCCTCATGGCCTTCGGCATCACCGATCCATGGATGATCCTGGCGTTCAGTTTCCTTGACGGCTGCGGTATCGCACTGAGTGATCCTGCCTGGCGCGCTTCGCTTGGCGATCTGCTGGAGCGCCGCCATCTGCCGTCGGCCGTGACACTTCTTAACGTCGGCTTCAACACGATCCGTAGCGTCGGTCCCGCCCTCGGCGGCATCATCGTTGCTGTATTCGGGCCGCTCGTCACATTCGCGCTCACCACCTTCGGCTTCGTCGCGCCCCTCACCGCCCTGTGGCGAAACAAGTGGACCGTGAAAGCGTCGCCCCTCCCCCGGGAAGCGCTCATGACGGCCATCTATGATGGCCTGCGCTTCACCGCGATATCCTCCGAAATCAAGGCGACCATTGTCCGCGGGACGCTCTTTGGGCTGACCGGAACCTCAATGCTGGCGCTCCTGCCGCTCGTCGCGAGAGACCTTTTGAAGGGCGGCCCGATCGACTACGGTATTCTCATGGGGGGCTTTGGCGCCGGCGCGCTGGTCGCGGGGCTCGTGAACCCACCACTCAGGCGCGCGGTCACGCAGGAGCTGCTGATCGTTCTGGCATGCGTCGCGTGTGCGGCATGTGCCATCTCACTTGCTCTGACGTCCTCCCTTATCATTGCAACAGTCTGCCTTGCCTTCGGGGGCGCAGGCTGGGTGACAGGATGGTCGGGGTTCGGCGTCAATGTGCAGTTGGCAAGCCCACGTTGGGTCGTGGGTCGCACGATTTCCATCTACAGCGCCTTCACCTATGGGGGGATTGCCGGGGGCAGTTGGCTCTGGGGAATTATCGCGGAAAATCATTCCCTCTCCCTGTCCCTGGCATGTTCTGCTGCGTCCTCCTTGGTTGTTGCGGCACTTGGGCTCAAGCTCCCGATCAGCAACCGCCTAGAGTCGGAGCTCGAAGCCTCCGGCGCTTTCGATGCGCCTGTGCCGGCACTTGATCTGAAGCCGCGAAGTGGCCCGATTCTGGTCACGACAGAATACGCTGTGGCGGACGAGAATGCTGACCTTTTTCTTGAAATCATGCGCAGGCGTCGGCTAGTTCAAAGCCGCGTCGGTGCACGCCAGTGGACACTCACGCGCGACGTTCAGCAGCCTTCGCGATGGCTCGAGACCTTCCGGACGCCGACCTGGACGGATTACCATCGCCTTCATCACCGCCTCAACGAAGCGGACAAGCGCCTGGACGACGAGCTCAAGGCGTTGAGCGTGGCGTACGACCTCCCGCGAACAACCATTCTGGTGGAGCGCCCGACGGCTGCGCGCAAGTCCGCGCCCGTGCCATACGTTTCGCAGAAGTAGGGATGTCAGCAGACATCTTCCCAACGGGGTCTATATTGGTGGCTATTTTTCTTTGGAAAGCTTCGAGCGTCACCGGAAAACCGCTCTCCAGTTTCATATTGCTGATTACGCCACACTTGTCGTTATGCACTATTCGCAATTGACCCTCGCCGATCGGCGGCGCCTGCATCATTTAGTCGAGCGCAAGGTGCCGATCAACGAGATGGCACGTAAGCTCGGCCGTCACCGATCGACTATCTATCGTGAGATCAGGCGCAATACGCTCCATGACCGCAAACTTCCCGAATATAGTGGCTACGTCTCGACGGTTGCCGACGATATCGCCAAGAAACGCGGGCGACGCTTGAGAAAGCTGCGACGTGATCGGCGACCACAGGTCGGGTCGCTCTCATCTTTTCCCTCCCATGAGAACACCGCCCCACCGCTGCAGTAGTCAGCTCGCAAAATCTGATTTGAGGAGCGATATATGTCGACTTCGATTTTGACTGCTTGGACGGTGTGCGCGGGCCTAAGCACGTTGGTGCTGATGGTGGCGCAGCTTCTTCATTGACGCACGAAGCTTTCAGGGTCCGCTTGGTGACCAACCATTAGTCTGAACTTTACGGCGAGGCGGAATTCTGGCAAACTTCTGCCATCGTGGTCAGGACATGACGTCCTTTAGACCAAAGTTATCGGAGCTCCTTTCCATCCGATATCTCTCACTTCTCTGGCCCTGCGGATTCCCCCTCAGGGCTTTCTTTTGTGCTGAGCCGTGCCGGGTGCCGAAATGATCGACGAAACCAGAGAATACCTAATGGATCAGCGTAGCACGCTACTGTTCCAGATCGAGCGGGCGAAGCATCATCTTGCCGGCCTTGAGGCTGACGCGATCAAGATCATCAACAGCAAGGCTTCTCTGCCTGCGGCCGATATCGCCATCATTACCGAGGACTTGGCCGAGCACCTGAGAAGCGAGATCGAGGCGCTCTGTTGGGCGATCGACCACATTGATCACGAGCTGGAATATCTCGACGGCGATGATGAATTTGAGCCGTTCACCGGGCGTGAAGCTTGTTCGCGCGAGTGACCGATTTTTTCAACGAGCGAAACCGTTTTCGGCGCTGATGTGATCCCAACTCGTCGGCAGGAAGAGAAGGAATTTGTCTGATTTAGTTGCCCACACAACATCCCCGGCTCGGGATGCATTCAAGTTCTCCTATATACTCTGGGCTTTTCTGTTTGTTCTCTACGTTGACGTCATCAACGGGATAAGTTTTGCATACGAGCTCTATTTGGAAGGCGATTTGCTGTGGCTCGGCCCCACGCTCGTCGCCTTTTTTGCGTGGCTCTTTTTCATTGCCTCGAACGCGATAAAGGTACGTTGGCGGCGGATGTTGTCAGTAACGGTCGCGCCATTTCTTGGCGCTCTGCCGGTGGTCGCTTTCGCCTACCTAGGCGTTACCCCTGACCGCCTGCGTTTTGAATATCACAAGTCCGATTTTCTTAAGGATGTGGAAGACAGCGCAGCCGCTCACGGCCATCCCGTACTTATCAACTGGAGCTGGGGAGAAATTGCCGGCGGCTTCGGTGGATCAACCTTGGGATTCGACTTGATCTACGATGAGACTGATCAGATTGCGTCTCCCGCCAACGACTTGGTCCGCAGAATTCCGAAACCGATCGTTCGATCGGCAACCGCGTGAGCCCGGAAAGGACTACGGTCAAGACAGTAGTTTGTTTCCGAGCGACGAGAACATCTCGGAGCCGACCATAGAGAGCATGGGCGGCCACTTCTATCTCGCATCGCAGTTGTTCGAGTAGATCTACTCCGTGATCGGGCATGTCTGCCGGTGCAGGAACTGGATGAGGATAGCGAGGTGGATGGGACGGCGTGGCCGATGAGACAGGCCCATTAGCCCACGTTCATGAACTTCGCCGCAACGCCCCGTGGTCAGGAACCTTAGCTGCAGCTAGAGGTTAAGTCTCAAAGGAGCACTCCGATGAGCGACGATTTCAACAGGCCGAACCCAGATCTCAGAACGACACCGGTACGTCGGCAACCTTGGGTGCCATGGGTCGTCATTCTCGCGATTATTGTGGTCGCAGCTCTCGCCTGGGCTTTCTGGCCGCACACCAGCACGACAAACCCTGACGCCCCACCCCAGACGACGACGACACAGCCGACCACCACAACGCCGCCCGCGACAGCACCCGCTCAAAACAATAAATAGCGGCATTGGGACAAGACCATTCAAAGAATCGGGTGCCACGCGCGTAGCACAACTTTTGCGTGCTTTTGGAAATAAAAAGTTACCAAAAATGCTCGGACAGGGTTTGTGACCTTAAGTTTGGCCTTTGAGCATTCACTCGCGAATTCTAATATATTGCCATATTTCCTCCCCCCGCTGAAACGCAAGTAGGCGGGGGCTTTTTCTTTGCCATGTACCCATTTCCGGCGTACTGTGCCCCATCGATCGGCATTTTACGGCTACGATCGCTTGGGAGATCATACGCGCTTCTGCCTTATTCAGGAGGAACGCATGGCGTTTGATGTTTGTTATTTCCACGATTTTGAAGACGTTGACGCTCTGGTAGACGCCGTGAGCGGGTGTTGCAAAAGGCAGAATATCGACCCCATGAGCCCGAACGGTCGAAAACTAATCAGGGTTGTCCTTAACAGGCGCCGATTAGTGGTCGCTGCCGCCAGAAGCCGGGAAGAGATCGCGCCCTCCGAGTACCTTCATTAGCCAGTTGTCACCGTCGCGAACCCACGAAAAAGCCCCTATCCGATTAGGGATAGGGGCACAGTTTCCATGAAGTGCTCTGTTTCAATCGTCAGAGGCACACTTCCGACCGCTGAATTAGAACATGATAATGGCGTGGATGATATACGCCCTTCGGCCTGCGGACGCGGCCTGTTCGGCACGGCGCCTACCCCGGAATTGGCAAAAGCGTAAGTGGCGCTGACCCAAGGATGAAGGTTCGCAGTTGTCACCCGTTTCAGATGACAACTGCGTAGACCCAGAATTCCTTACAATGGAAGAGCGCATCATGATCCTCGCGAATGGGCATGAATGAAGTGACCGCTCCGGCGGGTTTCTTTTTGCGACGATGTCACGGCCACATCTTCGACAGGGGTGAAGAGCTGCGACAGATCAGCGCTGACTGCCGCTCTGCCGATCCTGCCGTTGCAGAATCTCGGGAACTACCTTCACGTCGCCGTTCAGCTCGTGAACCGAGGACGTCAGATCCTTGATCGAGGCAAGCACGGACCCGACCGATTGCTCGCTTGCTGACATTCGATAGCCGAGCGTCTTGATATCGCCCTCGGCGGTCGACTGTCGTGTTTCGATCGCCTGCAGGCGCTGATCGACACGGGCTGAATTCGCTTCCGCCTGGACGATGAAGTCTTTTCGCCAGCCCTGCAGGTCCTCGATGTCGCGGCTTTTGTTCGCCGTGACCCAAACACCTATGCCGACCGAAGAGGCGATCGAGAGAATTCCAACGAGGGTATTGATATTCGCCCCCATCTTCTTCGCGCGTTCCGGCATCTGCATCTCTTCATCTCCGGTTTCGTCAGCCACTGTTTTTCACGTCTTTCAATTCGGAATGGAGAGGAGACCGGCACCGATGGCGAGTGCAAGGGTGCCGGCACAGACGAAGAATAACGTCAGGAGAACGGCGCTGTTCATTTCTCGACCGGAGGCTCAGGCTTGATGAGGCCGCCGAAACCGTCTCGTATGACGTTGATCAGCGTTTTGGACGCCGCAAGAACGGTGATCGCAACCGTCGTGTAGGTCGGGCTGATCGAGGACTGCGAGCATTCCAGGAGGCCGGCCGCAGTCGTCGTGCAGCCGGTGGCGATCAGGAATGCCGTGACGGCCGCGAGAACGGCGATCAGGATATTCGGAAGATTGTGAATTGCGTTCGTATTGAACATGATGGTTTTCCTTTGCTGAGCGGCCTTGGCCTGCTGGAGAGCGCTGGAGACGACCGCATAGGCCTGTGCGACGAGCACAACGGCATTGACGGCGGTGGTGTGGGATGGATCGGCGCAGATCGTCTCGACGCCCGCGTAGGCGGCGCCTTCCTTGGACACTGTAGCCGGCTTGATCTTGCCGGTGGCAGCGACCGCGGAGAACGCCACATGGGCGATTTCGAGGGCCGAGCACATGCCAGAGCGCCGGTGCCGCAGTTGAAGACGACGGACGTTGCGCCGTCGAATATCCGAAGGCTTCGATGCTCCCGACAGTGGGGCGCGGGTAATGACCGACTTGACGAATGCTCGCAACGCTGAAGCAAACCGACTCTACGGCGCCGCTCGCGGGCAGGCCACACCGGTCGATATCTCGCCGGTGCTCGATACGATTGACCAGACGCTTTCTCCCGGCGTCACACGAACGTCATCTGATCCGAAATCCATCCGTATCGTTTCCGACGAAGGGGAATTCTTCGTCGCAGAGGTCAATCAGATCATAGTCGATTGGGTAAATGGCGGGGGCATGATCGCCGATTATGTTGCGCCAATCGTTGTCCCTGAGATGGTTTCAGCGCGCCATTCAAACTGCAGCTCCTCGCTGCAGGCCTTCTCGACCAGGTCGATGGATGGGTGAAAACGCAGGACCGATCGGTGCAGATCGCCTATGAATATTCCGGCTCGTTCGTCAAATCGTCGCCGATGATGCAGGAGGGCTTTCAGGCGATGGGCTTCACGCCCCAGCAGATCGACGACTTCTTCACCGCGGCGGCGAAGCTGTGACGTTCTGGAGCGGTCTTTAGTGAAATGGCCCCACCTCAAGGCAGTGAGGCAGGGCCGAGGAACCGGGTGTGGTTCATTGTGCGCGAGCAAATTTCCGGGGGGCGTTTTGCTCGCGCAACGGTCCGTTACCACACGATGAAATCAAACTGAATGCCGGTTGCTGCCGAAGCTATCCAAAAAAGGAAAAAACATCGTGGATCGCGCGAAATTCTTCGCCGCGGTGCGCCCATGGTCGTCAGTCGCGGATAGAGCCGATCCAGCGATCTTGAAGGGTTTCGCCTTCGGTCAACTCGCGATATTCAATGGCTGAGCCGTTCCGTCGACGCATGACCGGCCCTTCGATCCATTTGCCATTGATATCCACGACCTGATTGCGCGCGAATTACGGGCGCCACTTATCGGAGATCAGAAAGGTCAACACGCTTGTCTCCGATCGCTCCTGTTGGTCCTTGAGCCCATCACAGTAGAACAGTTTCACGGAATAACAATCTGGGCGCTCCTCGTGGCGCTTTTTCTTTTGGAGCACTCCCCTAATCTAACGGCGCGGCCGATAAGCGTCGCCGCTGCTCGGCTGAAAGCGATTGCGCGTCTGATCAATGGTTTGCCAGGTGCGTTTTGCAACCCATGGCACTTCTTTCCACTTTCGAGCCAGACCATGGACAAAGTCCTTGCGATCGAGATGGTCTTATTCAACCACCTCATGGCTCTGATCCTCATTCGCCTCATAGCGAGGCCACATGACGCCGCGGGCGTTGGTCGCCAGGTCATCACGCACGAGCTTCATGCTCTCGTGGATGTCCTGCAAGTCGAAGGACGTTACGAGCGAACGTTCAAGAATCTCGCTGGCATGGCGGTGATCGCCTTCCGATCCTTGAAGCGTGACGTCACCACCGGTGCGGGCGGCCGGGCATAGATCGAAGGTTTTAGAACCTCGATGTTTGCCCAGAGGATTTGCATCTCGCGTTCGGCATTCTCGCCGGAAAGCGCCTTCAGGTTGGCGTACACCTTATCGATGTTGTCGAACTTGTCCGGGTATTCCTGGAAATACTTCTCGGCATCCGTGATGTCCTGAAGCCACGCCTTGGATGCGCGCATGTCGGCATTCGGATCATCCTTCTTCGGATCATCCGTTGCCAATCAGTCTCATCGTCGATTTCATCGCTCGCGACGAGTTGGACGTTGTTGGTAACTATGTTCTTGACCACGGCGATATCACCACCGTCCAGATTATCTTCCGGTGATCAAGCTTGTCTGCCAAGTCACGGCGCGGCGAATAGCCTGCGCCGCGTTTGCCATGGCCTTGTCTTGCTCGGATTGGGTATAGGGGATGGTCGTCATGCTGAATCCGTGACGATGCAATTGAAGATCATGCCGTCTTCGAGCTTGACCAGTTTCCCTAGGTACATGAAGCCAGAGCGCTGGATGTCATCGCGGCGCTCGCCTTCGTAGGTGACGCTCACATATGCAGGCTGTTTTGCGAGTTGGCAGATCTGCTCGTGGCTGACAGATTTACCATCTATCTCGTGCTCATCGCGATTAACGATGATCTTGGCCGGCTTATAGGGAAAGCCAGTGGCGCTGCCGATTGCAACGTTAGCCTCCCTACATGCGAGGGCCTCCGCTGGCGAAAAGTGATCATGGTCGCAGCCGACGTGAAAGCCGCCGCCCTCATCGCTCTGAGCGCAGAGATGCCATAAGCCTGAAGGCTTGCCCTCAATCTTACGCTCTGGCGGGCCGACAAACCAAACCATTTTAACGTTCCCTTATCGATCTTGAAGGCGGCGAAGGCTACCGTCTGAGCGCCGTAGCGCTTTACTCAGGACGGAACGGCCACTCCCGAACCGCGACCTTCACGAATCACTATCTGCCGTCCTGATTTGGCTCCGCCGTTGCAACGATCGCAGCAACCGATATTCGTGAATGGACGCTTGGCTCACTACCCATCAGCGGAAATTGTACCGGGAAGCGACGCCGTAGCGCCGGCGGATAAATGTCACCTCTTCCCGATCTGTTTCGCGCCCCTGGCTCATGATTGCCATTTCCGGCCTGCAGGATATTTCCTGACCTGAGGCGTTCCAGCGCTTGCGTGAATTTGGTTGCAGCTCCGGAATTGAACCAGATGTTTCGAGGTTATGAGCCACGCGGCTTACCGTTTGCCCTGCCTGCGCGCGAATTCCCCTACCATCCTCCAAACGGACAGGTTGCGACACATTCTTCGCGATATTATTCTTCGCTTAAATTAGGGCTGGGCCAATGAAACGATTCTTGATTGTTTTTTTGCTGTCTGCGTTGCCTGGATTTGCTCGCGCGGATGCGTGTAACACAGACTGCAACAACAAGTGCTGCCGAACCATCCAGATAACTCCCTTCGACAGAAACTCTATCTGTGATCCTGCATGCAAAGCGAGCTGCGAGGCGGCGAAGGGCATTTGCAGAGCGGGAGGACACAGCCTTCCCTCAATACCGAGCTTAGTCAATGAAGTGACGAAACTGCTGGAGCAATCCTGCTCAAGTGCATTCGAAACGATCACGAAAGCCGTCGTATTCTCTCAGCCGTTCTACGGAGCTGGCTCGGACTACCTCATCAATTCATCCCGAGACGTCCTCGTGCAGACCAGGCTGTTTGCTTCCCAAGAATTCGGTGGTGTGACGATACGCTGGTGCAGACTTCTACAACATACCGCCGGCATGACACCTGATCCAAATTTGATCTGCATCAACGATGATCTCTTTAAGAACAATCAACCCTTGGAGACGGCGATAACCATCGCGCACGAAATGACGCATATTCGGGAATATAGGCGGATGGCGACAACCGACAGCTTTAAATGCGAATATTCGAAGGAATATGTTCGTTGCGGTGGGCGGCAAGACCGCTGCATGCCTCTTGAACGTGAAGCATATGACTTTGAAGACGGCGTCGCTTGCCCGACATTGACTAATTTGTATTACCACGGAACCGTCAATGCACAGGCATTTTGCACTAATCGAGCTAGCAGAAGATGACTCGGCTAGGTGCGGGCGCCATGATCAAAGAGCTAATTACATTTTTCTTGAAAATTTGGGTCCTTTTCGGCACCTTTTATTTGGCGGTCATAGTAGCCGACAGATACGACCTCGTGCCACCGCCGCCGCGGAAGTGGGTGGCGGAACTCCACAATGCTCGTGATCTGGTCGACAAGGCGAACGAGCTTGCAGACAAGACTCAACCCGTCACGAAAGCGGTGTCGGATGTGGCAAACGCATTAACCGCGCCACTCCAGCTGCTGACGCAAGTGCTGAAAGCAATTCCGCAATTGCCCACAGGTTCGGCCGGAGTGCCAGGGTTACCTACCGGGGTCCCGCAGCTTCCCGGTACGGTCCCAGGTTTGCCAGGGGGATCGTCAAACCCCTTGCCAAATATACTACAGCATGTCCCTAGCCCCGTCCCAACCGTTCCAGGCCCCATTCAAAAAATCATCCCCGGACCGGTCAAAAAAATCCTGCCATTTTGAGAATCGTTCATCCAAATACGTTCTGGCGCGGCAGAGCGCTCAACACTGGGGATTTGCAGGCGTCCAAAACGGCGCAGTTCTTCTATTGGGCCGTTTACACATGATCGGCGGCGGGACCGGCAGCAGCAGAGCGCAAAGCATGTGGAGCGCAAACAGTCATCCCAACGACAAATGATCTATGCTGCTTCGCTGAATTCATCAAGGCTCACGTCATCCTCAAGCCTGTTCAGCAGTTCGATTATCCCCAAGACGTGCGCCTTCAACTTCTCGTCCAGCTTTCCGAGCGTGTTCTCTGCGTGATAGCGCAGCGAAACGGTTCGGCCGCGCCCTCGTGGCAAAAGGCGCCCTAGCTGCGTATTGAGGTGCTTTCGGCGCTTGTGGCGAGCATCTTCCGTCGCGCTGGCCTTGGCGAAGCGATAGGCTTGCTGCTTGTCGAAGCCTGCCGACATCAGCGCCTGGATATCCTCTTCGCATGCTATCGGTCCGCCATCGCGGCTTAGGGAAACCATACCCCCTACCCCGTCCACGCCCCGAATCCGATCGAAGCCGCTGGTTTGGATTCTCCGGTGCATTCCACTCGAAATGCTTCCTGATCCAGACCCATTTCGTCGTTTCGCAACGGTTTGCGAAACCCTTGGCGAACTGTTCGCTGAACGCTTTGCGAACCCTTTCGATATCCGACTGAAGGTCTTCGCAAACGTAGCCGTCCGGTAGCCTCATGACGCCAGCGATAGTGCCGTGCGGGCTGGTCAGCAGATAGATCGCCAGCGCCCTGTCGTCTTCGCTCATGGATCGAATGGTGGCGCTGGACCAGAATGACGAGTGTACTTTGCCATAGTCTCGCATCAGGGCCGCTCTTCTCCCCCCGGTGCCATCTATCGTGAGATCAGGCGCAATACGCTCCATGACCGTAAACTTCCCGAATATAGTGGCTACGTCTCGACGGTTGCCGACGATATCGCCAAGAAACGCCGGCGACGCTTGAGAAAGCTGCGACGTCACCCGCATCTGCGTCGCATGGTCATTGAGAAACTGGAGGCTCACTGGTCACCGGAACAAATTGCCGGGCGTTTTCTGGCCGACAGCATCAGTCTTGTTCGCATCTGCAAAGAGGATCTGCCGCTTCATTTATGGCAAGAAGGATTAGGGGTTCGGCCTCTATGGCTATCTGCCGTAGGTGCGTCGCAAACGCCGGCCTCGCGGCTCCAGAAGGAGATAACCAAGCATTCTTCGTCTTGATAAGCGCAGTGTCCGAGTCTCGACAATGTCGGACCCAGGACAAGGCACGATGAGCGCCATCTGATTGGTTTAGAACAATGTTGCCGTATGGCACGATACATGCACCCACCGTCCGAAAAGCGCTGCGCCAAGGAGGAGGAATTATCCCACGATAGCTCACCGGTTGGGTACATTGTGCCCAGCTTGCTGCTGCGCCCGCTTACGGTATGGGACTGAGGAAGAACGGCCAGCCTGTTCTGTGAGCCTCGTGGCGGCGCAACAGAGCAGCCCTTGTTATGACCAATCTAATCAACGTTCAGGAAAGGGCAAATGACACTTCACATCGGATACGGGCGGCGTGCGTCAAGCGTTGCCGACCCGAATTCAAAACGATGTCCTGGGACCGCCGTTGCAACTTAGGACAGTGGTCAGCTACGAGGCTAACTGCATTTGCGGGCGTTGCTTCCAGCGGTTTTCTTGAGATCCCACAAACTTTCTGGGTTAGGAAAAGTGAACACGGCTCTAGTTACCGGCGGCTCCGGATATTTTGGGGAATTGTTGAGCAGACAACTGCTCAAGCAAGGAACCTCCGTTCGCGTCTTTGATTTGACACCCCCGAGCATGAGCCATCCGAATCTTGAGTTTCTCAAAGGCACAATTCTGGACCGGGATGCGGCAAAACAAGCAGTGGCCGGCATGGGAAAGGTTTTTCACAACATTGCGCAAGTCCCACTGGCTAAGGAAATAGATCTATTCTGGTCTGTCAACAGGGACGGCACTCAGATTATTGTTGACGCATCAGTCGCCGCTGGAGTGGAAAAGTTCGTCTATACGTCCTCAAGCGCTGTCTTTGGCGCGCCGAAGTCGAACCCCGTAACAGAAAAGACAGAACCGGATCCGGCTGAAGATTATGGTCGCGCAAAGCTGGCTGGAGAACTTATCTGTAAGGAAGCAATGCAGCGCCATGGTCTGGATGTGGCAATTGTGCGTCCTCGCACTATCCTCGGACATGGGCGCTTGGGCGTCGTTCAAATCCTTTTTGACTGGATTGAACGGGGGTTCGATGTTCCAGTGCTGGCTGGCGGGAATAACAAGTATCAGTTCGTGCACTCGGATGATCTGGCATGGGCATGCATTGCAGCGTCCAATGTAAGAGGGTTTGCCGCATACAATATTGGTGCCGCCGAATTCGGTACAATGCGTGAACTTCTTCAGTCTGTAATCGATCACGCCGGAACCCGTAGCCGAGTTAAATCCATCCCTGTGGGACCGACGGCGCTGGCAGCGAATATGGCAAGTTTGCTCGGCCTTTCTCCTCTGGGGCCGTACCACTCGCTGATGTATGGCCGATCTATGTATTTCGACATTTCAAAAGCGCAAAAGGAACTTGGCTATGCACCGAGGTATTCAAATTCCCAGATGATTATTGAATCCTATGATTGGTACCGGTCGAACAGGGAGGCTCTCTCGGAAGGAGGAGCGTCACATCATAGGTCGCCGGTCAAGCAGCGGATCCTTGCACTGGTTCCACGCGTATTGCGGATGATCCCGAGATGAACGCGCTACCCATGATCCTGGTTTTTGCTGCGAGCCTGAATTCCTGTATCGGCAATATGTTGCTGAAATGGAGCCGGGTCTCGCTGCCCGCCGACGCCGGAGTGGCCGACAAGTTCTTTTCCATAAGCTTTTTAAGTGGGCTGGCATTTTATGGTATCAACGTCGTGTTGCTCGCAAAGGCTCTCGATTCGATGGAAGTGTCCATCGCTTATCCGATTTTGGCGGGCTCCGGATTCGCGATGCTGATGGTTGCGTCGTACTATGTTTTCGGAGAGCCTTTCCGCCCCCACAAATGGATCGGTCTTGCCCTTATCTTGGCTGGCATCATCTTTCTGGCTCGAGGGAACTGAAATGGCATTCGATCGAGTGCTCGTGGCGACAATGACGCCAGTATGGCCATTACTCAATGGGGAAGAAAAGCCAATGGTGATAACGCAAGTCGCACGCAGCGTCACGCGCGCCATTGCTGCTGCCCCCTTTCATATTCGTCTGCCGGTTAAAAGCGTTTCGCTTTTCCTGAGCTTCTGCATTGTGTTTATTTCAGTCGGCGCGGGCGGTCCCTTGGCACGGAACCTCCGCGCAGAAAGGTTTTATCATTTCCTGCAAAGATTGCCGGGGCCGGTGGACTCCGTCGTGCGCCTTTACCGCTCGATGACCCTGCTTGCATTCTATGAACAGGCGCCTGTGGCCAAAAAACTGTTGGGCACGCAGGCTCTGCACCGATTAAGGGCTTGAGTATGCGAGGCAGTTTTCGCCCAAGTAGTGCGCTGCACCTGGAAGCGGATGCGGTTATTATTGGCTCCGGTGCGGGCGGTGCAAGCGTGGCAGATGTACTGACAGCTACCGGTTTGTCAGTGATCATGCTTGAAGAAGGCAAACATGTCTCATCATCATCGGCGTCGCCGGTCGCAAGTGAAGCGCTCGGGGCAGCTTGGCGCAGTGGAGGATTAACCGCCGCGTTTGGACAACCGCCGATAGCGTATGCGGAAGGCCGATGCGTTGGGGGAGGAACAGAAATCAACAGCGCCATTACCCAACGCGCCGATAGCGACCTCATCGATCAATGGCGTAAGCTCTACAAGATCGAGAATTTTACACCGGACGAATTGACGCAATATTATCAGCGCGCCGAGGCGACGGTAAATGCAAGTCTCACTCCGGGTCCGGTCGGACGTGCCACGGATATTTTGCGGCAAGGGGGCGAAGCGCTTGGCTGGGAAGTGTCGGAGCTGAAACGGGGCCAGCGTGGCTGCAAGGGTGCCAATCATTGTTCTTTTGTTTGTCGGAGCAGCGCCAAACAGTCCATGGCGATGACCCTTCTGCCACGGGCGATAGACCGCGGCATGCGGCTTTTTGTGCAAACGCGTGTGGCCAAGATTCGCTTTGCCAACGGACGCGCCACGGAAGTCATCGCCCGCTCGTGGGGTGCGGATGGCCAGGGTCTTTCGATACGCGTAAAGGCCGGCATGGTGTTTGTCTGCGCAGGAGCAATTCACACACCGGCGATCTTGCGTCGCTCCGGCCTGCGTGAACGCATTGGCAATACGCTCCGCGTTCATCCGACAATCAAGGCAACGGCATTGTTTGATGAGGCTGTTGATGCACATCAGTCGCGCCTTCCGCTAACAGCAATCACCGAATTCATGCCGGAACAGCGGATCGGCGGGTCGGTGTTCACGCCCGCGCTGTTTGGCCTCTCGCTTGCGGAAGACTGGATCAATCGCGGCGACCTGATGCAGCACTGGCGATTTTGCGGCTCATATTACGGCATGATACGACCGCGCGGAGTGGGCTCAGTCAGATCTCTTTCGGGTATCAATGAGCCACTTGTCCGCTTCACACTCACCACTGAGGACTGGATTGCTTTGAGCCAGATTCTCACCCGTCTTGGCCAGGTCATGTTTGCGGCCGGTGCCCGTAAGGTCTTCCCAAGCATATCCGGTCATGAGGGCTGGACAACCCCTGATCAGGTGCATGAATTCTGGCACAATCCTCTGCCGAAACGGCAGACTAATCTGATGACCGTACACTTATTTTCCAGCTGCCCGCCGGGCGAGCATTGGGATGTTTGCGCCGTCGACAGCTACGGACGCGTGCGAGGCGTCGAAAATGTCTTTGTCGCTGATGGCAGCCTCATTCCGGAGGCACCCGGCGTCAACCCCCAAATGACGATCATGGCCCTAGCATTCCGGGTCGCAGAAGCGGCACTTAGTCATTCCGTTCAAGAACGCGCCCGATCAGCCGCAAGAGAAAGACGCTGAAGCCCGCATGGTTGAGACCAAGGCAGGTTATCAAATATTGAGGCTGAGTAGCCTTACGATTTTGGCCAGGCACGGCGCGCGAACTCCCAGTAGGGCGTATTATCGATAGATGCGCCACTTGCCCTTTTCCTCGGAAACAAGCTTGTAAACTGAATTGTTGTCCAGGACCGGCTTGCCCCACAACCCATCTCTTGACGTGACGACCAGAGTCTTACAGAGGTATTTTTCCTTCATAACTCTAAGCCGATCTTCAGTGGCATTGCCTTCGAAAGCATCCACGAAGAATTGATAAACGCCTGATGCTTGCTCTGGTGTGAGTTGAGCAGCATAGGCGCGCAAAAGCCCCAGCGGCGTTCCGCAATTTCGTCTCCGTGACAAAACCGCCCAGGCAATGTTTCCCGGCCACCGTGTTACACTTGCCAGATCAAGCGGGTTATTGGCGACTGCTTCAGCCGATGGAGTGACCTGACGGACAGCTTTCCACATATCAGGAGAGGCCTTGAAAGCTATCCCCTCCTCTGTCTCGGGTCCTTCAACTCGAAATTGGAAATTGGCCGCGTATACACATTGGGCGCCAGCTAAAATTGAGGGCGTTAGAAATATAACTGCGGTCATCGTTGTTAGGCCCCCGACCAGCGTGCGTTCTCCGAAGTGTGTGGAGAAAAGTGCAGCAGTCATCCCGGTCATAAGAAGTAGCGACGGGATGAGGACGCGCCATCCTAAATCATTATACATAATGACACTGTGAAGGAACTGTGTGCAAAATAGCGGAGCAATCACCGCGACAATTATCGCGCGGTCAATATCTGGACGCCCGGTCGTTTCGTCTGAAACGATAGAGACACTCCAGATGAAAAATGACAAAAATACAATGCCGAATTCAAGAAGGAGCAAAACAGCCCAAAATCCGGGAACATCATAAAACCAATTTCCGCCAAGAAATGTCGGAAAAACCCAAAACGCCACGGCTTTTCTCGCGTGTATTAGGAAGGACTGTTCATAAACCAGGACACCCGCACAGAGTACGGCTATGGTAACAGCGACCGAAAGTGAAATGGCAACTTCCAGCAGTCGATGGGCCCTTAGCACATGCGGAACTGCCAGCACCCCCACAACGGGTAATATCAATAGCAGTGAGAAGCCGCCCGCCCACATCGAGCTTCCATAGGCAGAAGCCAACATCGCGCCCATGAATACTGCGAGAACCAGATTCCGCCCGGCGTCACAATATAAAATTCGCAAGTACGCCAGGACGATAATCAAGCTCAGAGCTCCGGAAAATAGGTGCTGGGGTACCCATGCAGCCTGAATGATCCACGTTTGGAGTCCGTGTTCGTGTGCCATCCATGTGTCGATCCACTTTCCGGAGGCAAATCGCACGATTGACTTGAGCGAACCGGCGAGCAGGAGCGGGAGTACCCACCATGCGGCATTCGCACTACTGCTTCGGGCAACCGCCAGCCACGCCACGACAAACGTCGAGAACAATGCCGTCAGGCCGGTAAGCGCAATGTCGGCCTCCCAGCCGCTCGCGCCTGTGACAACGGACGAACATGCGGCGATGAAGTGCCAGACGTAATAGTAAATAAGAGTGTAGGGAATTTCTGCTTGGGAATAGAATGGATTAGCGGGAGGCAACCCGTTTTGAGCTATTTCATTTACGATGGCAATTTTCACATGATCCCAGATCGGATGACCTACGCCAGCGCTCTCACCATAGTGCTGCGGAATGATGGCGAACGTTGGCAACAGACAGAGGAGAAATGCAACAACCAACCAGAACAAGCCCGGACTGGTCGGCGAGCGCAAGAGTGGTTCAATGGCCC
The DNA here is from genome assembly GCF_003627795.1 of Rhizobium sp. CCGE531. Classification (NCBI taxonomy): domain Bacteria; kingdom Pseudomonadati; phylum Pseudomonadota; class Alphaproteobacteria; order Hyphomicrobiales; family Rhizobiaceae; genus Rhizobium; species Rhizobium sp. CCGE531. The sequence goes on from NZ_CP032687.1 coordinate 456,427, forward strand.
CTTTCGATAACCAGAGTGCGACAGCGGACAAGGCAACAACGATCAGGATCAGATTGGTAGCGGTCAAAGGTAATAAGTGAAAAACGGAAACACCTGCAGCGCCGAATATTCCCAATCCAATGACCGGGGCTATAAGCAAGCGCATCCGGATATTACTTTCGAAGTACTTCGAAACAGGCAGTCCTATGGCATATCCTATGGTCATTGAAACAAGTGCGCTGGAGATCACGGAGGAAGTTTGTACAAGCAATGGTTGGCTCCGAATTCTTTGGTGAGCTTTAAATTGACTGACCGTGCTTGAGGCACCAATCGATCGAAAGTCGCACACCCTCGCGCAACGCTATCTTGGGTGTGTAACCGAGAACGCTTCTGGCTTTGGTGATATCGCAGGCGATTGTCTTGTTCATTTCGGACAGAGCATGGATTTGCTGGGAATAGATGCCCGCATGCTGGAGAGTCACATCCACTATCCTTGCGACGTCGCCGACGATGGTCGGCAGATGGAACTGGTTAGGCTTGACCGTCATGCCGAAATCGTCACGCAGTACTTTTGCGACGATCTCGATAATTTCATTCATGGTGTAGGGCGTCTCGTCTGCAAGCCAGAATATCTCTCCGGCCGCCTGCTCGTGAGCTGCGGCAAGAAGGACGCCTTGGGCGAGGTTGTCCGTGTAACCCATCGAGCGGCGGTTCCGTCCCGATCCAACGATAGGAAACCTGCCGTCCTTGACCATCTTGAAAAAGAGCGTTTGCCTTGGCGGCTGGTTGGGACCGTAAAACCACGGCGCGCGGACGATGACAATTTGCATCGGGCTGCCAGCAGCAATTTCCGCACGCACTGCCTTTTCCATCATCATCTTGGAGCGGCCATACCCACCCCAAGGGTTATAAGGGCTTTCCTCCGTGAACCTATGGTCGGGGTGTGGATTGGAGCCGAGCGGCGAATTCGATGACATGACGACAGCGCGCCGCACGCCTGCTTTTTGCGCTGCCGTGACCAGATTGATCGTGCCCTGTGTGTTGATCGCTTCAAACTGCGCAACCGTCCTGGGATGAATGACGCCGGCCATGTGGATCAATACGGCGCCCTCGGCGCCGGCCACGAATTTTCGCACAGATTCCATGTTCCGGATGTCGCCTGTCACGATCTCCAGGCCCTGTTCGCGCAACTGCGATACGTCATCTCCCACAGGAACTAACGCCCTCACCCGAAAGCTACCGGTTGCGAGGAGTCCCACTTCCGGCACACCCGTCGTTAGCGCCGCCGCCACGCGGCCGCCCAACCAGCCGGCAGCTCCGGTCAGGAGTACGAGAGGCGCATTCAGGCGTATCAGTCTCGTCTCTTGCATCTTGGCAACGCCTTATTTTACAAAGCCAGCCCAAACGCCAATGCAATGATGGCGCCGATGAACAAGCTGATCTTATCCCGGAGCGCAAAAACAATTGGATCGTCGTGCAAATCCATGCGATGGCTTAGGAGCCAGATCCTTTGCAACCATATGAACACGCCCGCCGGCGCAACATAGAGCCATTCTGGTTCGCCATATGGTTGCGTCCCTTGGGCTTCGAGGGCAATGAAAAGCAGCATGATAACGATCGAAGCCGCGGCCGAAGCAATGCCATAGCCCAGGGTGAGCGGCCAATCATTGGGCAGATATCCGCGCCCTTTGATGGTGCCCTTCCCTTTTGACCATGCGCGCATTGCTTCCACATGGCGTTTTGCCAGCGAAAGCGACAAAAAGAACATGGCTGAAAAGGACAAAAGCCAAGGCGAGAATGCCAAATCATGCAGCACCTGACCCATGACAATTCTCATTGTGAACAACATGCCGATGACCGTCACATCGAGCAACGCATAACGCTTCAGGCGGAATGAATAGGCTAATGTCAGCGCGAGATAGACTGCAACAGCGAGCGCGAATTGAGGGTGCAAAAGCAACGCGATCCCAAAGCCCGCGGCCAGCATAATCATGCTCACCAAGAAACCGTTCATAACGCTGATTTTTCCTGCGGCAATCGCCCGGAAGCGTTTGGTTGCGTGCGCCCGGTCCGCCTTCAGATCAGCCAAATCGTTGACGATATAGGTTGCCGAAGCAATCAGGCTGAAGGCGAGAAAGGCGACTGCCGTTTTCAGCTCGGCATAGAAGTCGCCAGCAAGATGGGCGAGAAACAAGGGAACGTAAATCAGCACGTTTTTTGACCACTGGTGAACTCTAAGTTCAGACAGCCAATCTTTCACCGGATTGCTTTTCTCGGGATTGATCGTCCTGACTTCGACGCCAGCCTCGCGGAGCTGGCGTGCGTATTTCACCCCGTTGCCAACCAGAACGGCGCCGGAAGCGGTCTCCCAGATCGGCAGGTCGGCGGCACTGTCGCCCGCATAAATGAAACCCTGAGGGAAGCTCTGCTGAAGCCATTTCAGCTTGTGGCGGCTTTTCATGTTCGATGAGCCATTACTGCCCTTCGCACCGTCGAAACTGCCAAGATAACAAATGACGTTATCCGCAATGCTCTGATCTGCTGCCGTCACGAGATAAGTTTTACGTCCGTCGGCTTTCGCGCAACGTATCAATTCCAATATCTCTTCACGATAAGGAAGTACCCGCGGCTCAATCGAACGAATGTTCGCCAGCGTTTGCTTCAAGGCTGCGCGACCCTTGAACCAGCTTGGAACGACGCGGAGCAACTGCTGCGGCGAATGAAAGACGGCTTCAAAGAAGTTCTCATGAAGGCTGTCTGTTTGTATCAGAGTGCCGTCCAAGTCACAAACCAAAGGCAGCTGGCGATCAAAGCAGTCCAGATCGAGCATCTTCCCCTCACCAATCACCGCGACATCATCAGAGAGGCGAACGTCCTCAGGGCGGAGCTCCCGATAAGGATCCAAAGTGCGGCGAGCGTGACGCGGACCTAACATGATGCTTTTGCCTCTTTTTATCGACCGAGACATCACCCAAGAGATGACCACAGGTCCGTACTCCAGACGCATTGCGACAAAAGAGCATCAAGACTCGTGCCAACTGTGCGAAACGAGGGGGGGAGACTTTCTGCACATCGTTCAGTGACGGGTATGAGTGGCGGCAGGAACGCTGCTGGGCAGCGCAGTGTCGCCGACTTGACAAAATCGACAGCGGGTGTCGCTTGTTTGAAGTTTCCTACGATCGACTTGTCCAGCATCGAATCGAGTCCAGGCCAGGGTCGAACGGCACTTGGTCTAAACCCGAGAGCTGAGTCATCGCGAGCTTACCCAATATTACCCAATCGCCGCCTTCGTCGCCGTTGCGCCAGATATGGGGCTGCCGTAAGCCCTTCATCATGGAGCGAGTGGAGAAGCGATCGGAGGGGTCGCAAGTGCTCCAAAACGGAGGAGAACATGAAACGTCGCGCCTTTACCGCCGGGCTGGCGGCTTTGCCGTTCCTCGGCACCAGTCTGACCCGCGCTTTCGCACAAAGCGCTGCTGCTCCGCTCCCGAAAAGCTATTCGGGGCAGAAGATTCGTGCTCTCGCCTCGACCGGCGCGGTTTGGGAGTCAATGGCAAACATCAGCCGGGAATTCACTGAGGCGACCGGCGTTGCGGTTGAGTACGTCAATCTTTCCTACAATGAGCAGTACCAGAAGCTGATCCTCGATCTGACCAGCGGCGCGGCCTCATTCGACGTCTTCAACTTCGCCTACCAGTGGAAGTATGAGATCGAACCTTATTCCGCTGATCTCGCGAACATCGCAACCGAAATTCCCGGCGCTCCAGACCTCGCCCTCGATGATTACCCAAAGCGCGCCTTAGACATCTACGGTCGCGTCAAAGACAAGCTTGTCGGACTACCGACGATCGGCGACGTTACGCTTTTCGTCTGGAACAAGGATGCCTACAAGGCTGCGGGACTGGACCCGGCCGTCGGACCGAAGACCTGGGACGAAGTTGCAGAGCGCGGAGTCAAGCTCGTCGGCAACGGCCAGTTCGGCTATGCCATGCCGGCAGGCAAAGGCATTCAGACGACAGTCACCTGGATTTTGATTTTCAAGTCGATGGGTGGCGAATATTTCAACCCCTCCGGTGCGCCGACCTTCGGTAGCGAAGCCGGCGTCAAGACCATGAAATTCCTGGTCGAGAAACTTGCCCCAATCAGCCCGCCTGGCAATCTGACATGGGATTTCCCGGAGATGTTCAACAGCCTCTCCACGGGTCAGGCCGCGCAATCGATGATGTGGCCGGGAGCGTTCGGCGATCTGCTTAACCCGAAGACATCCCAGGTCCACGACAAGGTCGCCTGGTCGCCGACGCCACAGGCGTCACTGCTTGGTGGCTGGGCGATGGGTGTAAATGATTCTTCCCGTGCCAAGGATGCAGCTAAGCTCTATGTTGCCTGGCTCACATCACCCGACATTGTTCGTCGCATGGGCCTGATGGCAGGCGCCCCAGCCCGCATTTCAGCGCTTAAGGATCCGGAACTAGTCAAGCAGGCACCGAACCGCCCCGCCGTCCTTGCCGGCTTACAGGGCGACGTTGCCGAATATCCGCCGATCAAGGAAGCCGAGCAGATCCACATCATGATCTATGATGAGGTGAATGCGGCGGTGGCGAAGATCAAGACGCCGGAACAGGCGGCTAGCGATCTGCAGGGCAAGGTGGAGTCGTTCATGCGGCGCCGCGGTTATCTCAAGACTTGAAGCCGCGCTCCCGCGAGGGGCAGGTGATCCTCCCGCCTGCCCCTCCTGTTACAACGGCAAATCCGTGGTGGTTAGTTGATGACAATTTCACAAACAATGATCGGCGATAGAGTGGTGCCCCGGCGGCGGCGCATCCGTATGAGTTCGGTGTTCTGGTTTACGCTGCCGGCCGCGGCAATCATGCTGCTCGTGGTGGGCGTGCCGCTCGTTTATTCGTTCTACTACAGCTTCACGGGCTGGTCCCTCGTCTTACCTGGCAGCGACCAGGACTTCATCGGGCTTCTCAACTACACCGACGTGCTTGGCAGTAGCGAATTTTGGGCCGCGATCCGCGTGACGCTGATCTACGCTGTCGTGGCGGTCAGTCTGGAATGCGCCCTCGGCATCCTCTTTGCGGTGCTCCTGAACATGGAATTCTTCGGCCGGGGACTATTTCGCTCCCTGATGTTGATCCCCATGGTGATCACCCCCGCGGTGGTCGGCATTTTCTGGAAGCTGCTCTACGAACAGGATTCCGGCGTCTTCAACTATCTGCTCGGCACCATCGGCTTCGAGCCTGTGCCGTGGCTCAGTCTCACCTTTGCGCTCGCGTCCGTCATCATCATGGATGTCTGGCAGTCGACGCCATTTTTCACGCTGATCATCCTGGCGGGCCTGCAGTCGCTCGACCGAGATACGATAAACGCGGCGCAGGCAGATGGTGCCAATGCGTTTCAGGTCTTCCGCTACCTGACGTTGCCGCACCTTGTGCCCTACATCATGATTGCAGCTGCGTTTCGCATAATCGGCGTCATGGCCGACTTCGACAAAATCTTCCTGTTGACGCTGGGCGGGCCCGGAAACAGCACGACGACGCTGAGCGTCTATGCCTACAACACGGGATTTAAAGTCTTCGACATCGGCAGAACTACAGCGATCTCCTGGATCTATGTCGTTTTCGTCCTTCTGATCAGCGCTCCGCTGATCTGGCGCCTGTTCCGTGGCGCTAGCGTCAACCGGCACTAGGGAGGTCAGCTATGATTGCTGCAACCATGGCCAATCGCTCCACACGCAAGATGCTCCTGACACTCTTCTGGTGCGCGCTCGCCTTTGTATATCTTTTTCCCTACACGTGGATGGTGCTGACCGGATTTCGGCATGGCGTCGACACGATCTCTGTTCCGCCACGCATCATCTTCCAGCCGACGCTCGACGGGTTCCGACACCTCTTTGAGGTGACCGGGTTCCAGAAATACCTCTTCAACAGTGCTGTGGTGACCGTGGCGAGCGTCCTGTTGGTCATTGGTGTTTCGGCTCCCGCCGCTTATGCCCTTGCCCATCTTAGCAAGCGCAGCGGGGTCCTGCTGGTCGCAATTCTCATCGCCCGCATCATCCCGGGAATTGCGATCGGTGTGCCGGTCTACCTGCTTGCCACGCGCTTACATCAACTCGATACCTACCAGGCGCTCGTCGTCATCAACGTCGCCGTCAACATTCCCTTTGCGATGTGGCTAATGCGCAGCTTCTTCATGGAGGTTCATCCGAGCCTGCGCGAGGCGGCGATCTCGGACGGCTGCAGCGAATGGCAGGTGTTCACGACGATCATGCTGCCGCTGGTGCTTGGAGGAATGCTGGCAACGTCGGTGTTCGTATTCATCGGGGTGTGGAACGAGTTTCTCTTTGCGCTGATTCTGACCACTTCGGTCAGTCCGACGGCGCCGCTCGCGATGCTCGGCTTCAGGACCCAGTACGGCGTGCAATGGGATGCGGTGGGCGCTGCCGCGCTGCTTGTCTCGACGCCTGTTATCATCTTCGCCTTCATCATGCAGCGTTATCTGGTGCAAGGCCTCACCATGGGATCCGTCAAATGACAGGCAGGGCTGAACAGATTCACAGAAAGGCCAGCAGATTATGACTGATGTGACTATCCACAATGTGACCAAGCGCTACGGCGCTCTGACAGTCATCCCTCAACTTTCATTCCGGATCGAGGACGGGGAGTTTGTCGTGCTGGTCGGGCCCTCAGGATGCGGCAAGTCCACCCTCTTACGCATGCTGGCGGGGCTGGAGGAAATTTCCGGCGGCGAGCTCCTGATGGGGAAAGAGGTGATCAATGACCGTCCCGCCAAAGAGCGCGACATGGCGATCGTCTTCCAGAACTACGCGCTCTATCCCCATATGACGGTCGCCGAGAATATGGGCTTTGCGCTGAAGCTCCGCAAAAGACCACGGGCGGAGATTGATGAACGCGTCGACAAGGCCGCGGCGATCCTCGGTCTCGGCAGTTTACTAGACCGCTATCCCCGCGCCCTTTCTGGCGGCCAGCGTCAACGGGTTGCGATGGGGCGGGCAATCGTGCGCGATCCACAGGTCTTCCTGTTCGACGAGCCGTTGTCGAATCTCGACGCCAAGCTCAGGGTGCAGATGCGGGCCGAGATCAAGGCCTTGCACCAGCGGCTGAAGATTACCACCGTCTATGTGACCCACGATCAGATCGAGGCCATGACCATGGCCGACAAGATCGTGGTCATGAATGACGGTAGGGTAGAGCAGATGGGCACGCCACTTGAACTCTACGATCGACCGGTCAACCTCTTCGTAGGCGGCTTTATCGGGTCGCCGGCGATGAACTTCCTGCCCGCCAGGATCGCCTCTGCAAGCAATTCGGTGCTGAAGACCCCCGAAGGCGTCGACCTGCCGATCGGTGGCGGTATGGGGCTTGCGGGACGCTCGCAGGTGACCTACGGCATTCGACCGGAGCACCTACAGCTCGGAGAAACAGGCATTCCGGCGGAGGTCGTAGTCGTGGAGCCGACCGGCTCGGAAACGCAGCTCTACGTCACGGTGGCAGGCCGGGAGATCATCGCCGTCCTGCGGGATCGGGTCGATGTACGGCCGGGCGAGAAAATCTGGCTCACACCCAAACCCGGATGCGCGCATCTCTTCGATCCTGATTCCGGGATGCGGATTACCAACTGAATTCGCGTTCAAGTCTCGTCGATGGCGTCAGGAAGGCGAAACAGCCCGAGCGTGGTCTCATGCGCAAGCTCCGTTAGCTCTGCGAGCATAGCGTCAGTCGCATGCCGTGCTGCAATTAGTCCACTGACACCGATGGCGACGGCTTCTTGTGCCATGCCAAAACTATCGACCACTGCGAGGGCGCTGAACCTATTCGCGACCGCCGCCCGCAGCAGATTGATTTCGGTCGCCGCGCCGTATCCAAAGTCCTCGAGACCGACCCGCATTTCGCCGTCGATCGCAGTAACGCTCGGGAAATTGACGACGCCAGTGCACCCGGCGGTCTCTAGCGCCTTCAGGATGTCGACGTGGCGGCGGAACGGGTCGAGCGCAAGCACGCCGGCAAAAATCTGGTCCACTCGTGGGAACCCGTTCGTGATCTCCGCGAGAAGGCGCCCGTTGGCGTCGTGGACCGGAAGCAGCACCAGGCTGTCGTAAGCGCTGCTCGCCAGCCCATCGCACGAAGGGCAAAAGATGGAGACGGCCTGTGGCTCGCGATGGGGGATCGCCGCAAGGCGGGTTACGATGTCGACGGGGCGAAGAGAAGAAGAATGCATCTTGGTCCTGCGAAACGGTTACCCAATTCTACCCAAAACGTCCGGCCGCGCCAATTGATTTGCGGCAGGCTCGGCGGCTAGGTTTTTGCTGAGGTGAAAAGGCCGACGGAGCGCCGGTCAGGAGTAGAACAATGAACACAGTTTATGTGGTGGGTACCTGCGACACCAAGGGCGGCGAGTTGCGCTATCTACGCGACCTTATCCGCGACGCCGGTTGTGACGCAGTTCTGGTCGATGTCTCGGTATCGGAGTTTCACAAGGAGGCCGCCGATGTGGACGTTCAACCATCGGAGGTGGCGCGTTTTCATCCGAACTCTCCGAAGGCCGAGGCGCTCAAGGACCGCGGCAAAGCGGTCGCCGCCATGTCTGAGGCGCTGATAGCGTTTTTACGCTCCCGTCCGGACGTTGACGGTATCATCGGCGCGGGCGGAACGGGCGGCACGGCGCTGATCGCCCCTGCCATGCGCGCGCTGCCGATCGGCACGCCGAAGGTGCTCGTCTCCACCGTCGCTTCAGGCAATGTCGCCCCCTATGTCGGACCGACCGATATCAGCATGATGTATTCGGTGACGGACGTCTCGGGACTGAACCGTATCTCACGCGTCGTTCTCGCCAACGCCGCCCATTCCGTGGCCGGTATGGTGCTCAACAAGCCGACTGGCATCGCGGCCGATGAGCGGCCGGCGATCGGCCTGACCATGTTCGGGGTCACCACCCCTTGCGTCCAGGCAGTCACCCGGGCGCTGGAAGCCGAGTTCGACTGCCTGGTGTTCCACGCTACGGGCACCGGCGGGCAATCCTTCGAGAAGCTCGCCGATTCCGGTCTGCTCGTCGGCGGCATCGATGTCTCCACGACCGAGGTCTGTGATTATCTCGTGGGCGGTGTCTTCCCCTGCACGGCCGACCGCTTCGGCGCCTTCGCCCGGACCAGACTGCCCTATGTCGGCTCCTGCGGCGCGCTCGACATGGTCAATTTCGGCGCCATTGACACGGTCCCCAGCCAGTTTCACGCGCGCCGCCTGCACGTGCACAATCCCCAGGTCACGCTGATGCGCACGACCCCGGAGGAGTGCGACAGGATCGGCGAGTGGATCGGTGAGCGGTTGAACCTTTGCGAGGGACCGGTGCGCTTCCTGATTCCGGAGTTGGGCGTCTCGGCGATCGATGCGCCCGGTCAACCCTTCCACGACCCACAAGCCGACGCCGCGCTGTTTTCGGCGCTCGAACGCACGTTACGGTGCGCTGGCACGCGGCAGTTGATCCGCGTCCCCCTCCACATCAACGACCCGCAATTTGCGGAACTCCTCGTCACTAACTTCAAAGAGGCCCTTCGTGAGCACTGATATCTTTGCCAAGCGTCCCACTCGTTCTGAGCTGCTCGAGCATTTCCACAAGAAGATCTGGGCCGGCGAGCCGATCATCGGCGGCGGCGCCGGTACGGGCCTGTCCGCCAAGAGCGAGGAAGCCGGCGATATCGACCTCATCGTGATCTACAATTCCGGCCGCTATCGCATGGCCGGCCGCGGCTCGCTTGCCGGCCTTCTCGCCTATGGCAACGCCAACCAGATCGTCGTGGAGATGGCGAGCGAGGTCTTGCCGGTCGTCAGACGCACCCCAGTGCTCGCGGGCGTCAATGGCACGGATCCATTCGTCGTCATGTCGACCTTCCTGCGTGAACTCAAGGAGATTGGCTTTGCCGGCGTCCAGAACTTCCCGACCGTGGGCCTGATTGACGGGCTCTTCCGCCAGAACCTCGAAGAGACGGGCATGAGTTATGCCCAGGAAGTCGAGATGATTGCCGAGGCGCACCGGCTCGATCTCTTGACGACGCCCTACGTGTTCAGCCCGGAGGACGCGATCGCGATGGCGAACGCCGGCGCCGATATCCTCGTCTGCCATATGGGATTGACGACGGGCGGCGCAATCGGCGCACAGACGGGCAAATCGATGGAGGACTGCGTCACTCTGATCAATCAGTGCATCAAAGCGGCAAGAGAGGTCCGCGAAGACATCATCATCCTCTGCCACGGCGGCCCGATCGCCAATCCGGAGGATGCCCGCTGCATGCTCGATGCCTGCCCAGGATGCCACGGCTTCTATGGGGCGAGCAGCATGGAGCGGCTGCCGACCGAGGACGCGATCAAGTCGCAGACGCGCGCCTTCAAGGCAATCCGGCGCAAGAGCGCCTGACGGAAGAGGAGACAGGAAGATGTCGGTCTTTAAAAGTGGAGATCAGCCGCCCGGCTGGTGCGAACTCACCTCATTTGAGTTCGCCGATCTTTCCGACCAGCCGCGGCCGGTTCCGATAACGGCTCAAAAGCAGCGCCTGCTCGTCACGCGCGGATCGTGCCGGCTGACCGGCGCAAAGGGAGCGCAGGTCTTCAGCGAAGGTCAGTTCGCCGATATGGATGCGGCGGACGGCCCCTTCACCGTGGATTCCGGCGACGGCACCGCCCAGGTCATCGTTTTCTACGGCCGCTGGGGTAATGAACTGGGCGGGTGCGGCGTGTTCAAGCTTGCTCCGGACTCGCTCATTCAGGTGAAAGGCGATCCGGTCAGCTACCCGAAGTCGACCAATTTCGATTCCCACTATCACGACTGCGACGAGTACTGGGTGATCATCGAGGGGGCGGGTACCGTCGTCGTCGGCGCGCGCAGCTTCGAGGTCGAGGTCGGCGATTGCGTTGCCATCGGCATGGGATACCATCACGATCTTCCTGAGGTTCGGGCTGACGTGAAGGGTGCGTATTTCGAGACGACGCTCGAAGGAAGGAAGCGTTTCGGTCACCTCTGGGAGCACACGCACGGGCCTGCCGATATTCGCCAGGAGCGCGTCTGACCGTGCGCGCCAAGTCCTGCTCATCTGGAGGTGAATTTCATGACGTATAGGGTCCTGCATATCGGCGCCGGCGGCTTCGGAGAGCGCTGGTGCGACACGTTCCTGCCGCCGAATGTGGTTGACGGAACGATCGAGGTTGCCGGCCTCGTGGACATCGATGCCAAAGCGCTCGAAACCGGCCGGAAGCATCTCCACTTGGAGGCGGGACAGTGTTTCACCTCGGCCGCACAGGCCTTCCAGACGGTCGACGCCGACTTCTGCACCATCGTCATCCCGCCCGCTCTGCATGAGGGAATCGTCGACCTGGCGCTCGCCCGCGGCATGCATATTCTGTCCGAGAAGCCGATCGCCGACACCATGGAGGCTTCCGTCCGTATCGCTGAAAAGGTACGAGCGGCGGGCTTAAAGATGGGCGTCACAATGAGCCACCGGTTTGATCAGGATAAATCGACGCTGAGGGCGCTCGTCGCTGCGGACGCCATCGGCCGCGTCAATACGGTGTCATGTCGGTTCGCCGGCGACTTCCGTGTTTATGATTCCTGGGGGCGTTTTCGCCATGAGATGATACATCCTATGCTAATCGAGGGTGCCGTGCATCACCTGGATATCATCGCCGATCTAGCCGGAGCACCCTGCACGTCGATTTATGCCCGAACTTGGAAGCCAGAATGGGCGGATTACAAGGGCGACACAGACGCCATAGTATTGATGGACTTCGGCAACGGCGCTCGTGGTGTGTATGAAGGATCGTCGGCACAAGCCACGGGCCTTAACGACTGGACATTCGAATATTTTCGGGTGGAGGGGGAAACCGGGACGGCTATTCTCGACCACCGTGAGATCGAGGTATTCCACCGCTATCCGATGCGACTTCGACATACGAGCCGTCAGGGAAAAGGTCAGCAAGTGTCGCTGCTACCGGGCCAGAAGTGGCAGAATTCACTTTTGATCGAGCAATTCTGCCAGTGGCTCGACGGCGGCCCGCCCATGGCAACCAGTGTCTGGGACAACCTGCAGTCTGTTGCGCTAGTGTTCTCGGCCATCGAAAGCGCGCGACTGGACCAGCCGGTGAAAGTACAGGAATTCCTCCAATCCTATTGGCAGGGGGCTTCGATCGAGCCTCAATAAGCTGTAGATTGGCCTGACAATGGCTGAGCTTGTCGTTCACGCTTCGGAATCGCTAACTTCGTCGTCAGCTCGCGCACTCGCAAGAGCCGATATTGTCGCGACCCTTAAAGCTGCCCTCAACAAACCTAACACCACTCTCGTGGGCGCTGCAATCGGCACAGGATTGGCCGCCCAGGCTGCCTCGCGAGGTGGCGCCGACTTTATACTCGCACTGAACGCCGGCCGTTTGCGTAGCATGGGGGCGCCCTCAATTTTTTCCCTGCTCGCATTGCGAAGCAGCAATGACTTCGTCTTGGATTTCGCCCAATCAGAGATCCTGCCGTTCGCCAAAATACCGGTTTTCTTCGGAGCTTGTGCGTTCGATCCCCGCCGCCCGATAGAGACTGAACTGGAAAGGATCGCAGATGCGGGCTTCGGCGGGATCGTTAACTTCCCCACGTCCGTCTTCCTTGATGGACGCTTTCGCACCAACATCGAGCGCGCAGGGCTGGGATTCCAGCGTGAACTTGAAATGCTCCGTGCCGCCCAGAGAAGAAACATGGCGACTCTCGCCTATGTTCGAACAGTAACAGAGGCTCAGCAGGCCGCTGAGGCCGGTGTGGACATCATCAACCTCAATCTCGGCTGGAACGTCGGAGGAACCGTTGGGAGTCGCACTGGGCTCAGCCTCACTCAGGCGGCCGAGTATGCAAAGATTGTCTTCCGTCGGATACGCAGCATTTCACAAGAGACTCTTTGTGTTCTAGAGGGCGGTCCCATCGTCAGTCCGGACCAAATGTATGAGGTATCGGCGGTATCCAAGGCAGACGGATACATCGGCGGCTCTACCATTGATCGAGTGCCTCTCGAAGCCTCTATGGAGCAGATTACGTCCGCCTTTAAATCCGTCGGCACGTTGCAAAAGCGAATTGATGAATTGGAGCGCCAACTCGAGCATGCGCAGCGCGAATATTCAATCGTCGGGCGGTCACCCTCTATTCAGCAAATCAAGCAACGCATCGAAAAGCTTGCGGCATCGACGCTGCCGGTTCTGATTACCGGCGGAGCCGGAACAGGCAAAAAGCTCTTGGGGCGAGGCATTCATGAGGCGGCCAGACGCTCCGGGACCAAGCTAATCAATGTCGGCCCAGTCGACGCAAGCGGTGTATCGCTTTTCGGCTCCGTCCAAACGGAGCGCGGAAAGAAGGCGCTTGGGCTGCTGCAATACCATCCGAAGGCCACCTTGCTGATCGAGAACGTCGAATGCCTATGCATCGACGCTCAGGAACGACTGGTGGAAGTGATTGAGACAGGCATTTGTCCCCGTCTCGGGGATAACGAGAGAGGGCGCTTCGAGGGCCGCCTAATCCTGACGTCGAAGCAAACACTATCCCAGTTGGGCTCAAGCGGGCTTTTGATACCTTCGCTAGCGTCGCGTCTGTCTCCTGGACACGTGTTCATCCCCGATTTGCGTGACCGCCTCGAAGACCTGCCACTTCTTGCGGAACACTTCCTTCAAGAACTTAGAAAAGATCGTCGTAGCCGAAAGCTATCAGTTGACCACTCAGCTTACCGCATTCTTATGACATATGGATGGCCCGGAAACGTCCGTGAGCTACGGTCTGTATTGGAGACTGCTGCCATGAATTGCGAGGGCGACTGGATCCAAGCCGAGTGTCTGCCTCCGCTTGGTACCTCATCCCAGCCTCAGCCGCACTCGGCGGACGAACGGGAGTGGATCCTTGACGCTTTGCAGCGGCATCGTTTCCGCCGCGGGGAAACTGCGCGCTACCTCGGGATATCGCGCAAGAGCCTATACAACAAAATGCGAGCTTACGGTCTCCCATTGCAGCAACGCACCACCTCCTAGCCTGGGCGATCAAATCCTTAGGAGCGCCTTACCCAATTCGTGCCTTTCGATCCGCATTTGCATTGTCCGATCGTCGACAAATGTCAGACATACGACAAAACGGTGTTTGAGCTTTCATCTTGATTAGAATGGTTTTCTCGTTGGCACGCTGCGTGCATCCTCGTTCGCAAATGCGTCTCGGAGCCAAGACTACGATGCAATGATTACACTCACAGAATAATGCCATCCTCGCATTGAAGGATGCTCTTTCGGGGCTCGTCGGTCTGAGATTCCTTGTGGGCCCGGAGAGCGGGCCGCGTGAGCCCGATGCTGTCATTGAAACGGGTGCGGCTAAATCACGGTCCTGATCTGTCTGTCACCGGCCTGACCCTGTATGCCTCACGGATTTGCTTGGTTTTTCTCCTCGACAATCATAACGCGTCGGAAACGTGCGCCCGCGGCGAGTCCGCCGAGTGCCAGAAACCGGGAGAACGCCTGGCAGGCTTTTAATGAGGCGGTCGAGGAGTACTCCTCTGGCGCCGCGTCCCAGCGGGCTCGGCGCCAGTTCGTGAGCCTCATGTCATTTCGACTAAGCGGAGGAGTATCTTGAGGCCTATCTACCTCGACAATAACGCGACGACGCATGTCGACGCCCAGGTTCTCCAGGCGATGCTGCCGTTCTTTACAGGTCAGTTTGGCAACGCTTCGTCGATGCACGACATTGGCGCCGCTGCCGGCGCCGTGATGAAAGCGGCGCGTCGTCAGTTGCAAGCTCTGATCGGTGCGCAGTTCGACCATGAGCTCATTTTCACCTCAGGCGGGACCGAAAGCGACAATACGGCGATCCTTTCCGGGCTCGACGTGATGCCCGAGCGTACGGAGATCGTCACCTCGGCAGTCGAGCATCCGGCAGTGTTGACGCTCTGCACCCATCTTGAGAAGACGCGCGGCGTCAAAGTGCATAGAATTCCGGTGGATCACCATGGCCGACTCGACCTTAACGCCTACGGCAAGGCCCTTTCCGCTCGCGTGGCACTTGTTTCGATCATGTGGGCGAACAACGAGACGGGTACGATATTCCCGGTGGCTGAGCTTGCCGAGATGGCCAAGAAAGTCGGCGCACTTTTCCATACGGACGCAGTGCAGGCCGTCGGCAGGCTTCCGATGGACCTGAAGTCGACCGCTATCGACATGCTGTCGCTCTCCGGTCACAAACTACATGGGCCGAAAGGTATCGGCGCACTGTATGTAAGGCGGGGTGTGCCTTTCTCCTCGCTAATTAAGGGAGGGCATCAGGAGCGCGACCGACGTGCGGGCACGGAGAATACGCCCGGAATTGTAGGTCTTGGCAAGGCGGCCGAACTGGCCTTAGGGTGCATGGACGACGAAACCACACGGGTGAAGCTGCTCCGCGACCGATTGGAGCAGGGACTTCTTGAGCGCATTCCCGACGCCTTCGTCACCGGTGATCCGCTGGAGCGGTTGCCCAATACTGCAAACATTGCCTTCGATAGCATCGATGGCGAGGCCATACAGTCTCTGCTCAATCGTGACGGCATCGCCTGCTCCTCCGGCTCCGCCTGTTCCTCTGGCTCCTTGGAGCGGAGCCATGTCCTAGAAGCCATGGGCATCCGGGGCGCACGCGGGGCGATACGCTTCTCCTTTTCACGCTATAACTGCGAGGAGGATGTCAACCGGGTGTTTGAAGTGCTGCCAGGGATCGTGGAGAAACTGCGCGACCTTTCCCCAATATCTTCAAAGCGCACGAAATGCTGGTGATTTCGGTTGGCGATACCTGTGCCGATAACAACGAATCTGGTGGGTCTGGGGTTTCAATGAAGCAACGAACTCGTTTCTCAGCCGTTGCAGCCGCTGTTGCGGCAAAACGGTCTCAATGGTCAGCGGCTGCATAACCACACTTTGCATCTTCTGTCCTATGTCCGCTCCAACCGCAGTGGCATCATCAAATTCGCAATCCGCTAGCGCGCCGACCTGCCCGTCGCAACCACCGTTGCCGAATCTGCAGTCAATTCCGTGCGCGCAAGGGCATGTGAAGAAATAACAGATGCGCTGGTCTCAGTGCGGTTGGCTACAGCTTTTTAATTCAATCGACGGTGCGCAAGGCCGATTGATCGCGTTAGTTCCCTGTTTTCTCGGCGGCGACCTTGACTGAGCCCGTGCCCGTCGAAAGCGGGATAATGGTGCAGCCGCCAAGTGCGGCGACCGGATGTGAGGTTGTATAGGCCCGATGACGCTTTCAGTTACCCACATTTCATTCCGGTGAGGATGCCTTGATGCTTTGCCCTCTTGCGTAGCAGGAATCGCCCGTGATTCCTTGTCTGGCACCGAATCGCACAAGAGCGGTGCCAATGGACGCAGGAGTGAATGCGTGGTTTGATGACGAACTTGCCGGTTCCACCTTCGCAGACGAGCGGCTTGGCAAGCGGTTACGTCGGCTTGTGGAGAGATTGGACGGAGCCATGGGAGCAAGCGTTCCACTGGCGTGTCAGGACTGGGCCAACACCAAGGCGGTCAAGTGCAGACCGCCGCGATGATGCCGGCTGAGTCCGCCCGGCGCTGGATCAGCAAATATGCGTCAGCCGGAGTTAGGCGGATCGACTTTCACAACACCAAGGATGATAACTGCACATCACGCGTTGGCAATCGCGCTAGCTCGAATGCTCGACGAGACTGTTTTAACCGGGCAGACCACCTTTACCGCTGAGTTCGACCTGACAGCAGAGCGGCGCAACGCTTATCGGGCATTGCCCGACCTATCACATCATTCCAGGCGACTGCAGGAACGACCGATTTGGTGCCGAGGGACTGACCACTTCAGCGTCCATATCGAGAATGCGGACGTTCAGGTTAGCCAGACCAAGCTTTACGCTTTGCCCGAAGCGGTCAATCGTGCGACGCTAGTCAACCCTCCGCCGATCAAACCACCGTGGCCAAATTGGTAGGACTGCTGTGTTTAATCTCTAGTCCGAACAGCTGCCTCCCACATACTCCCAGAGGATCATTCGAGACGGTGGTGGATTGATGTTTTTTTAAGGATGAGCATGCAACAGCTGACATAATGAAATTGGCGGTTTAGTAGGAGACCGGGTTTGGACACAGTACATTTTCCGCCCATGCATCGTATGCGAGGAGCATTACCCGCTATAAAGACTCCCGAGGTCAAGGCTTTACTCGAGACTTTAATTAGCTCGGTCACCGCCCAGGCAGATCTCTATGCCTGCTTGCTGTTCCTCGAGACGCTAGTGAAGGAAAAAGATGCGAAGATTTTATTTTCAAGGTCGATAGTTCTATTAAGCAATGATTTTCCGAGTGGTATCTTCACATCGACCACAACGATCGATGATTTGATAGAGAAAATCAGGTGCGGTGAATTCGTCCCGGATGCGCGTAACCGTATCATTGTCGCGTTCACATCGATTTTTGAGGCGGCGGTTACCGCGGCGATGAGCCATTTCAATATACAAGCCCCCACCGGCAACCAAAAATTTCAAGATTTCAATGGTGCCACCTATGAAACCAAAACCGTCAATCAGTGGCTGAAGCTTTATCGCGAAACCATAGCGCAATGGCCAAACGACAAATACTTCACACAAGCGGTTAATACGCACGCGGCCACTTATTGGTCGAATCTGTATAAGTCCCGAAACCAAATCGTACATGACGGCGGCAGAGCGAAGCAGGACCAAGTTTCACTGGACGGCAAACCGTGGGGAGTTACTGCCGTCGGGCAGCCGATTAAGACGGTTCACAACAAAATTGACGACGTCATCCAGTTTTTCGATAATTCATTCGGTAAATTTTTGTGCGACTTGGACAAATTTCCATAAACAATGACCGCTGCTGGGCATAGTGGCTTTTAATTCACCGCCTTGAACAGAATCGAACCTTCGACCCATAAATAGGATTTCAACTTTTCGGCCATGCACAACGTGGAATACTATTGTAGCGCTTGCGTCCTTCGTTGCCAGTAACATTCGCTACATTAGTAGCGAAACATAATTCGACTCGAAGATCCGCTGATCGCTCTCTATCGCCAAGCGGAGATGACAGTAGAGTGCCCAATACTTGCGCCATATTGGGTCATCAGGCGGCAGATATTCGATTGTGAGACCGATGTTGCTCGCCGCCTCCCAGCCGATCATCTGGCCATGCGATGGATAACGGTTAATATCCATCAACTCGCTGGCAATCCTTGAAAAGTTCAGTCCACGCCGCTTAAGGAGGTTCTCAGCAAACAGCCGAGCACGATCTTTGACCGACTTAAACTTGCGAACTAAGATCGGGTCAAATTTCTCAAACGTGATGCGACTTGCGGTATCGTCTGGTGTATCATTCAGTGCCTTCCGGGCCTCGTCGTAAGCGTTGAGATAGGTCAGGACCGAATATATTACATCGTTACCATTTCCGTCTTTTGACGACACTTGTGGGTCTATTGGTCCAAGCTCGGACGAGTCGCTCATCAATATTGCGTTGGCGCCGAGCGCCATTAATGTACCAGCGCTCTTGGCGTAGTCAGGTACGATGACCCGAAGCCGCCCTTCCTCCCCAACGGCGTTTCGTAGGAGCGTTATCAGCTTTTCGGCGGCATCAACATCACCACCCGGCGTATGTAGCATTAGATCGATCGGCGCGCCGGGAGGCACATTGTGTAGCATATCTACGAAGCCGAGCGTGTCCAGTCTATCTACCGGGGCTTTGTTGCCAGCAACATAACATAACAACTTTGGCTGACTCGTCTCGATCTCGCGAATAATTGTTTGACGCTGGTAACGCGCTGCATTCATTGCCGTGAACATAGGCGTCTTCTCGATTGCGCGAGGAGGCTGCGGCGCGATAGGATTCTGCTCGTCCCTAGTTTCTCCAGTCTCACTCATCGGTCACTATCCTTTGCCCACATGATCCGGCCATATCGAATAAAATAATGGCAACGCCTCTGACTACCGCGGTAGTCTATACTCGGAGAAATTGTTAGTCGCGCACCTTTAGCCAACTTCCAATACGGAAGTCGCCCAGAATCCGCATTCAACATAATTCGATGGCCAGTACGACATGGACAGTCAAAAACGATCCACTTAGTCTGGTGTGTGTCACCTACCAGTGCGACACCATTATTCGGTAGTCGGTCTGGCACTTCGTCGGCCGACTCCGCTATGCCGACAATCCGCCAGCGCAGAAACGGCAGCCAATGCCACCAGGAAACCTTCATTCCGCCCCCCACAGTTGTCCGAGGAACGGTTCTTCCTCGCCTGCGCCCCACTTCCCTTGCGATGGGTGGCAGTAATGGGCGCTGCGTGGCAGGGCGCGATTGGTCGAAATTTCACGCTCATGCAGACGCAGCAGCGTCTCGGTGGGGCGATCGGGCGGACCATAGCCAATCAGTCGATCGAGCAGTTCATTTACGCCCGCCGCAGCCACAGCCGTTGTAAAGGCAACGACCGCCGGCTCCACTCGACCAAGTGCGGGTGCGTAACCCTCATCGGCTAAGCGTCGTCGTTCCTCCGGCGTTTTCATCTCGGCCGCTGCGCGGGCCATATCCACTCGCTCCCGGCAGACCAGACAACCGGCGCCCGGCACTAATGTCGTGACACGCCCATCGATGCCGCTCAGTACGCCGAGACTGTCACTGCTTAGCAAGACGCCGAGATCGATCACCGGCGTCAAGAGATAGGTTGAAAGCCGGGACAGAACTAACCGTCCGGCGTTGTCGTCGGTGCAGCCGAAGACGACATCCCTGTCTGAGAGGGTCTTGGCAACACTCTTCATCGTGATCATTCCCCGCACCGCGGTGCAGGCAAGATCGGGCGATATGGCCGTCAGATGATCACGCAACACTTCAGCTTTGGGCCGTCCGACATCACGCGGGGTCGAGCCATAGACGCGGGTAACATTGCTATCGGAAAGGACGTCGTTGTCCACTAGTAGCAAGTGACGCACACCGAGCCGGACGAGTTGCTCGGCGACGGCTGATCCAGTTCCTCCGGCACCAACAATGCCGACACGCAGCTCGCCAAGGACAGTTTGTATCGCCGAACCGAATGCTCGCACATTGCGATCGAACAATGAGCCCGGCCGACTTACATGCGCCCGAAAGTTGCAGATTAGCCGCCAACGCTCTCCAAGCACCCAAAGGCGGTCAATCGCGATCGTTTCTCCATTTTCAGGAATGATTTCACCACTAAATACGAAATCCCGTCCGCGCGGAGACACGATCAAGGTCCCATAGTAGCCAGAGCCGCTGCGTAACTGGAAGAGGTCGGAGATTTCCCGATCGACTTGACGATCATGCGTGCTTGGAAGAGGAACACCGTCTTGACCCGGGTGCGTATGAAACCAAATTGGTATCGCACTATCCGCCTCCGCCGCCCCCAACGCTCCTACATAACCATCGGAACGAATGAGCATATGGTGCGAGCTTTGCTCAACATATGAGTCCGGCGATACCCAATGCAGGCTGCGGGCAAGCAGTCGGACGTGTCCGCCCTCCGCTACGACGCGACGCACGAGCAGAACGGCAGCACGTTCCACTGGGCTGCAGGACGCAGCCGCGATCTCGTCAGCTATCACCTCTGTAAGAACGAGCGTCGCCGTCATGCAGCGAACGACCTAGCTGCAGTCTCAAGCTCTTTGCGAACGAGCGCTAGATAGCTCTCCAGCGAATCGACCCCAGATCTCCACTGCCCGGGATTGAGGTGACGCGACCAGCGCTGCCAGGTTCGACCGAAATGAACTTCCTGAGACTCCGTGGCGGGGATCGTCCGACCATCAACTCGACCTATTGCAGGTGAAAACCACCACATATCGGGCGGGACATCGGGATACCCTGGCGAGAGGCGCAATAGAAGATCAGACCCTGAGGCAGTAAACCCAATGGGTAGCGGAAACGAAGGGATCAAGATGCAGATCATGCCGCCGTCGAGTGAGACGGCACTACCAGATAGGCGCGCCGCCAGATAATCTTGGTCAATCGATGGAAGCATTAGAAGCACCTCTTACTGCTTGCCTGGATTTATTTGCGCCGGCGCGGTGAAAAAGCGTAAACCGTTACGCATTTCCACCTCGGTATCAGCCTCGATCTTGCGGTCTGACCCTCCAGGCACCACCTCAAAGAGATCGCGATCCGACCCCACGTGGGGCTCCGGCAAGCGCCGTAGCAGCGCGCCAGTCAATACCGGCTCCTGAACCTTATATGAGGTGCGGTCGATCTTGATTTCATACGCCTTGGGTCGGTCAGGCCGACCCGGATCTTCAACATGATGCGATTCGCTCATTGCTATCTCCATATTTGCCACCGTGATACCATGATACCACGTCACTTGACAAGCGCGAAAGTTTGGTGCAAAAACGCAGTTATGAAGCAAGCAAAAGCGATGACAGTCCGCCTCTCTGATGAGCAAGCAAAGGCGCTTGAAATGGTGGCTAGCGTGGAAAATCTACCCGTGTCAGATGTGATTAGGGCGGCGATCTCAACTCATATCGAGAGTCGTCGACGCGATCCGAGTTTCCAAGAAGGGCTCAAGGATCGTATCTCGGAGGCCAGAAAGCTGCTTGATCGTTAGGGCACTTTGTCTTAGCGGTAGTTGATTCCATTGCATGCTTCGAAGGTGGGCGACGAATGAAAAAAACGAAAATACGATCAACCGACGACACCCATGTGCTTGGGCAGCGCACTTTTGCAGCTATCACCGCCGTCGAGGGTATTAGCTTGAGTGCCGCCAGCCGGAAGCGTCTCGCCGATATGAAAAAACGCAATCTTTCCCACGACGAGCAGCGTCTTGAAGTTATCCGCGCTTACGTCGATACAAAGACACGTGACTAGTGTCGGATGGCTACGATGCCTTCGACGACCCTTATGCCTATAAGAGGACAACAACTCTCAAGAATAAACTCGGGTTACGTGATTCTGCACTGCTAGAATCGTTTGAGCTGGAAATGACGACCCTGCGGGCGCGCGAAGCTTTGCCAAAAGGCAATTTTGATGCCCCTCATTTCCGTCGCGTTCATTTCCATTTGTTCCAAGATGTTTACAAATGGGCCGGAAAATACCGAACGGTTCGAACGTCCAAGGGCGGAAATGCATTTTGCTTTCCCGAATACATCGACCGCGAAATGAACCGTCTTTTTGCCACATTGAAAAGATCGCTCGGGGCGGGAAATGATGAACAGTTTGTCCGTGAGGCAGCGGAGTTTCTTGCCGAGCTGAACGCTATTCACCCGTTCAGAGAAGGCAATGGGCGCACACAACTCACTTTCATGTCGATGGTCAGCAAGAGCGCCGGCTTCCCGCTAGACTTTTCTGTCGTTCGACGAGCCTCCTTCCTTCCAGCGATGATTGCAAGCTACGCGGGGCAGCTAGATCCACTGATTGCCGAATTTCGAAGATTACGCCGGTAGCGTGGCCCACGCCCCCACGTTCAAGATTTTAGCGATGCGGTGAACATTCAGCTGCCGATAACAGCGTTCCATAGTGCCGTTATCGAGAGGCCAAGAATCTGGCGGTGAACCGCGCCGGGTTTGCCGGAGGCTCCAACTTCTGAGAATGCGGAGCCGATATGAGCAAGACAACGAAACGCCTTGCTCTCGCGCGACTGATCCGCTTTGCCAGGGCGTTGGCGCCAGCCCTGCGAAGCCGCGATCTGCTTTCGGTTGTCGAAGCTCCGATAGAGACCTTCTGACCAGAGCACGGCGGCAAATTCCGGACCGATCCCTCGCAGGTCGATCAACATCGCCTGTGGCGCCGATGCTCCTTCGGCCTTCAGGGCGATCAAGGCGTCCCGTTCAGCCTCGACGGTCTTGATCTGCTCAATCAGAAGCTCAAGCCGATCGAGCTCGCGGCTGATCTGACCCTTGAGATGCGGCGGCAACGGACGTCCGTCGCCGGTCTTCAACTCGTCGAGCCGCTTCCGTCGGTTGCAGCGCAACGGCTCGTAGCCGGAGATACCCTGGCAGAACAGCAATCCTTTGATCCGGTTGGCATGTTGAATCCGCTCGACGGTCAGCGTCTTGCGCTCACGGCAGAGCCGTCGGCGATCTTCTTCCTCCGGGCTTGGTGCTTTGACCATTGCGCAAACACGAGGCTCTCCACGCTTGAAAGCCAACAGCGCTCGGCCAGCGCCTCGCCATCCAATCTGTCCGTCTTCGCTCGCCGTCGCCTGCGCGAGGTTGCGATTGAAGCTGGATCGACGACGTAACTTTCTATGCCGTTTGCCTTCAGCACACGATCGATCCAGAAGCCGTCAAGTCCTGCTTCCTGAATGGTCACGATCGGAAACTGATTGGCCGTGCGAGATCGCGCCTTCTCCTGGAGCTGAGCAAAACGACCCAGCAATGCAGTTACGTTGCCGGCAACCACCGAGTGCTTCGACATCCTCTCGCCGTTTCCCGGCGATAACGATGTGATCAGCCAGGTTGAGCGACTGAGTTCCAATGACACGAAAATTGCGGCAAGATCGGTACGGATAGCGGTCGGCAAATGCAGTTGGGAAGTTCCAGCTTCCATGACGGCGTCTCCTATGAGGTGAATGCGTTATCACGGCCTCACTTTGCCAGAGCGCCGCCCGCTATTCACTCCCCATGGGATCTTATGTGAGGTCGCTCGAGTTCGCCGCGACGATCCGAAGGTTAAATGCGGAGGTGACACAATGCTATCGGCAAGAAGAGAGGGACCAGCATATCGCCGCAATCAGCCGAAACGGCCGGATGAGCCAGCAGGAGATCTTGCACATCAATGATCCGGCCGGCTCACGCTTCAAGGGGTACAAAAGCGTCTATGTTCGCGACCTGGTGCTCAAGGCGGAGCTCGTGCATTACCGTCGCGAATGCTGGGTGACGCCGGATGGAAAGACGGTGCTGGCACGGCTTTGGTGCATGGATCGTTCAGCAGCTTGAGTTAAGTGGGACACTCCCGCAATAGCCGTTGTAGCTCCGCCATGCCTTTCAAACACAATGCTCATGGCTTGGGGCAGTGGGGCAGAGCGACGGTAGGTGCTCCAAACCTGCTGATTTAAGCTGGTTTCGCGAGTGCCGCAGCATGGCGTGCGGCGCACGATCTCACTGGGTCGCCGACTTCCTGAACGCAAGAATGACAACCTATCTTGTTATTGTCAGCCGAGCAGCCGGCTCTGCCGCTTTTATGCGCCTCCTCACTGCTACAGAGAACAAATGGCACGAGAGACGCGTTCGCGTGCTCTATGAACACAATCGATTTCATCGTGGACAACCTGCTGGCAACGGAAATTACAAGATGTCCGCGGAATGCATAGTTGAGACGGCGGGAGCATCTCATTTGACGCGTCTGCACCGGGTTTAGGACACAGCTTTGTTGAGCAAACTCGTTTTGTCTCAAGTTAAATAGCTGAAAAGCTGACAGGAAGTCTTTCGGTGTTTTTGGCACGAGCCTTGCAGCCCTGTAGCGAAACGGCGGGAGCTGCCGGCGAGCATTCCTTTCTCGGCTAAATCCAGCGGACGGACCGGGGCTACAAGAGCAACATGTCAGATATCTACCAGAGTACGTTCTACCGGAGAAGGCATTGACCACAGCGTCAATCCCTTCCGCCATAGAGCGGATTATCCCGCGACTGAGGAGGACTTCTGATCCATAACGTCTTTAGCAATCCTCGACGCACTCGGAAGCGAAGCAGTCGGTTCGAGGTCGGCATTGACACCGAAATCCATATGCCCCAGCAAGAAGTGCGATTCACAGTGCTAAACAGTGGAAATAAGCTTGGGAATGCGAGTTCGTATCTGAACAGCAGCGCACCCTATTGGAGGAAGAACCTTATTGTTTGTGCTGCCGGTTCGTTCACCACGACCGTCGCCATGACAATGATACTTCCCTTCTTACCCCTATATATCCGGGAACTAGGCGTCAGCGACCAAGCGTCCATAGCGCAGTTTTCGGGCGTGGCTTACGGCGTGACTTTCCTTGCGGCCGCACTGGTTGCCCCGCTCTGGGGAAGACTTGCCGACCGCTACGGTCGGAAGGCGATGATGGTTCGCGCAAGCTTGGGCGTGGTCGCAGCGATGGCCTTAATGGGTGTGGCTCAAGATGTATGGCAGTTGCTGGCTATGAGATTTTTAGCCGGTCTACTCGGAGGCTACTCGTCTGGATCATATGCTTTGGTAGCGACACAGGTTCCCAAAGACCGTATTGGCTGGGCGTTGGGGTTCTTGGCCACGGGGATTATGGGGGGCAACCTCGTCGGCCCGCTGATCGGCGGATTTCTACCAACATTAATCGGCATTCGAGAAACGTTCTTTTTGACCGCGGCCTTAGTCTTCCTCACTTTTGTTGCCAGCGCATTTTTGATCAGAGAGGATTTCAATGCTCGAACGACAGAGCGTGAATATTCCAACAGTTGGTCGACGATCCCAAGCAGGAGGCCTGTCTTGGCAATGCTGGCGACGGGCTTGCTTCTGATGATCGCCAATATGTCCATTGAACCAATAACAGCGATTTACATTTCGCAACTCGTCGAGCCTAATCGCCATGTTACCCTTTGGGCCGGTCTCGTCATTTCGGGTACAGCGTTTGGGAGTGTTCTTTCCGCCTCGCACCTTGGAAGACTGGCAGATCGCGTCGGACACTGGAAAGTTATCGTTGTCGCGATGTGCACCGCTGCGGCACTCCTTCTGTCACAAGCTTTCGTTACGAACGTTTTGGAGTTGGTGGGGCTGCGAATATTGATGGGGCTCGTTTTAGGGGGATTGCTGCCTTGTATCGGCAGCGTGATACGCCACAGCGTCCCCGAGCAAGCCGTCGGCGCGATCCTCGGCTGGTCGACATCGGCGCAGCACGCCGGTCAAGTGCTGGGCCCGGCCATTGGGGGCGTATTAGCTGCTCATGCCGGTATACATTCAGTGTTCTTTTTTACCTCGTTCCTAATGCTCGTCGGAGGTTTTATCGCTTGGAGCAGTCGACCTCAAGCGAACAGTGCTTAAAGGTCGAGCCCATTAGCCAACCTGCACGAATAGCAGCGAGCCAGCCTGCAATGGCCTGGCCTTATTGCCTTTAGACGCGGGATTTCGCGTGGTGCCCAGCTTCGAGCAGCTCGTCACTCTACGGGCCACTGGGATCACTGTCGGCGGTCCATTCCGCAATGTGACGGCAAGGGCTGGGCTTATGAAGTGATCAATCCCAGCCCAGTAGGCCAAAGGTCCGGACAGTGCTCCACGCGAACATTCACTGATTTTCATGTGCCCGCAACAAGATATATTATAAAGTATATTTAGTTATAATGATTTATGAAAGACCATCCGGTGTCCTGCTATATATAAAGTTACGGTGCCGTTCCAGGATATATTAAAACATATACCAGTTTAGTCATTGCATTTCTTCGAAAATGCATTCAGCCTTTATTTTATGAAGGAGGAATGACAGTGGATCAGAAAGTTTTTATCTCCAACCCGATCGGAGCCGTTGAGAACCCGACAACGACGCTCCTTGATCTTATTTACTCCAGCGATCTGTCGTTCCTCATGGAAGCTCATGATGGACTTTCAGCGGCAATCGCCAGGCAGGCTGGCTTCAAGGGGCTTTGGGCCTCGGGACTTTCGATCGCTTCGGCGCTTGGCTATCGAGACGCGAACGAGGCGAGCTGGACCGACGTCGTGCACGTGGTGGAGCGGATGGCCGATGCCAGCGGACTGCCCATCTTGGCCGACGGTGACTCGGGCTTCGGCAATTTCAACAACGCCCGGCTATTGGCAATGAAGCTCTTGCAGCACGGCGCCGCCGGTGTCTGCCTGGAAGATAAGGTCTTCCCGAAAAGGAACAGTTTCATCGGAGAGCGTCACCCGCTCGTCGATATCGATGAGTTTTCCGGCCGCCTTCGAGCAGTCAAGGACACGACCGGGAACGACCTCGTGCTGGTCGCTCGCATCGAAGCGCTGATCGCCGGCTACGGTCTGGACGAGGCTCTGCAGCGCGCGGACGCCTATGCGGACGCTGGCGCCGACGCGATCCTTATCCATTCACGCAAGAGCGATGCGAATGAGGTCCTCGGTTTTGCGAAGCAGTGGCAGAAGCTTCCAATCGTGATTGTGCCGACCAAATATTACCGCACTCCGGTCTCGGCATATCGAGATGCCTGCATCTCAACGGTGATTTGGGCCAACCACGCAATGCGGGCTGCGGTTGCCGGGATGCGCGCGGTGTGCGGCCGTATAGCCGCCGAAGAGAGCATCGCCGGGATAGAGCCGGAAGTCGCCACACTCGAAGAGATCTTTGATCTCCTCGGTTACGACGAATTGGCATCGGCCGAAGATCGCTATCTGCCGAGAGAGAAATGATGGACGTCGGGGACTGACGCGCCAGCCGGATATCGATACTTGAATTCTTTAGGAGGCGCACATGCTTGCGCAACGGATGTCTTCGCTCTTAGAGCCAGGAACGGCTGCGGCGCGCGAGATCGCCAGGATTGCAGCAGCAGCCGGAAGGCCAATCGTCGATCTCGCCGCTGGCGAGGTGGTCATCGGGCTGCCGCCGACAGTACGCGAAGGCGCCATTGCTGCAATCGAGGCTGGCGCCAACCGCTACACGGATTCGATCGGTATCGAGCCATTGCGGGAGGCGGTAGCCGAAAAGCTGACGGCGAGCACGCATGTAAATTGGGCGGCTCAGAACATCGTCATCACCAACGGTGCCAAGCAAGCACTCCTGAATGCGGTGTTCGCAATTCTCGATCCTGGCGACGAAGCGATCATCTTCCGGCCCTGCTGGCCAACGATTCCGTCACAGGTCCTGCTCGCAGGCGCAAAGCCCGTCTTCGTCGATGTGAAGCCGCCGACGTATATTCCGACGCTCGAAGCCATTCACGCCGCCGTCACGTCGCAAACGAAGGCGATAATCCTCAACTCACCGAACAATCCAACCGGCGCAGTTTACGACCGGACAACCCTGCAGGCGATCGGCGACCTCGCCGTCAACTATCAACTCTGGATCGTTTCGGATGAATGTTATTCGAGTTTCGTCTTCAACGGCCACGGACACGAGTCGATCGTCACCGCCCATCCCGGTGTCCGGGCGCAGACTATTCTGGTCAATTCTTTTTCGAAGGAACTAGCAATTACGGGCTGGCGTCTCGGATACTTCGCGGCCCCGCCGGCAATCGTATCGGCAGCAAAGAAGTTGCAAAGCCATATGACGTCGAATGTCAACGTCATAGCCCAGCATGCGATCCTGCACCACCTCAAGGTCTCCGACGGCTCGTTCGAGAGGGACATGTTCAAGCGCCTCGCTTCGGCGCGGCGGGACGGCATCGCGGTTCTATCGCGGCTTGTGGACGTTCAGACGCCATTGGCCGACGGATCTTTCTACTTTTATCTCGACCTTGGCGAACGAATAGCCAAGCTGCCTGTCAACGGTCCGGTTCAGGGCATCGATGACATCGCACGAATTCTCCTTGAGGAAGCCGGTGTCGCCGCGGTGGCAGGCTCGACCTTCGGCGATCCAGCAGGCTTGCGCCTGTCGTTTGGTGCACCGGGCGAACTTCTGATCCCGGCCCTTGAACGGGTGGTTGATACGCTCAACGCGCTGAACGACCGTCAGCGGCCAAAAGATGTTTTTTCCCGAAGCGGAGGCTTATCGTGACAGAGGTAACAAGGGCCGTCATTCTGGCTGCGGGGCTTGGTTCGCGTCTTCGCCCCCACACCGATCTTCTGCCGAAACCTCTCGTGAAGGTGCTTGGCACACCGATCCTGCACAACACCCTGCATCAGCTTTCGGAGCATGGAGTGTCAGAGGCGACGATCGTCGTCGGCTATCGGCAAGAGGCGATCCGTGAGGCCTGCGGCTGTCGTTTCGGAAATGTGGAGATTTCCTACGTTACCAATCCGATATTCGATCGCACGGGCAGCGCCTATTCGCTCTGGATGGCTCGCGACACCCTTCTCGCCGACCACACGCTCTTCATCGAAGGCGATGTGTTTTTTGACGGTGAGGTACTCGGCCGCACCCTTGAGAACCAGAGGCGTTCGCTGAGCGACCAGAATGTCGCTGCGGTCGCCTCCTTTACCATGGGAATGAGCGGCTCAGCCGTTAAGCTCGGCGCCAACGGCTTGGTTTCGACTTTCGTCATGAACCAGACCCGGCAAGCGGCGCAAGCGCTGGATCTGTTTAAGGTCATCAATATTACCGCGTTTTCGGCCGCGACGTCGCGCGTCCATCTCGTGCCGGCTCTGCAATGCGCCGTGGAGGCCAGCGCCACGACGGCCTACGTAGAACAGATCCAGGGATCTCTTAGAGTCGGATTCGAAAAGCGTTCAACGATATCCATACCTTGCTAGCCGTCTGGTGATGAGACGAATGTGGGCGATCATGATCCACGCTTCGGCTGATGCGATCGAGCGTTCGACGTCTTTGGCCAATCTGCGGCATCTGCCAAGCCAGGCGAAGGTCCGTTCGACCACCCATCGACGCGGCAGAACCTCGAAGCCTTTCGCCTTGTCTGAGCGCTTGATGATCTCGATCGTCCAGCGCCCGATCTTTTTCAGTCGCCGCTTCAACTTATCGCCCGCATAGCCACCATCGGCGAAGACATGCAGTAACCATGGCCACCTGTGGCGGATGGATTTCAGGAGATCGGGAGCACCGTCGCGATCCTGGATGTCGGCGCTGTGCACCATGAGACCGACCATCAGGCCGAGCGTATCGACGATGATATGGCGCTTGCGGCCTTTGGTCTTCTTGCCCGCGTCATAGCCCCGGATGCCGCCGCTTTCGGTGGTTTTGACGCTCTGGCTATCGATCACACCGGCCGTCGGGCTTGCCTCCTTGCCCTCCAACTCGCGCGTTTCCATCACGAGACGATGGTTGATGCGTGGCCAAAGTCCCAGCGCTCTCCATTCATAGAAATAGCGCTGGACGGTCGAGCAGGGTGGAAAATCCTTCGGCAGCATCCGCCATTGGCAACCAGTTGTGGCGATGTAAAGCAGGGCATTCACCACCTCTCGCAAATCCGTGGTCCGCGGGCGGCCCAAGCGGCGCGGCATTGGCAGGAAAGGCTGAACCAGACCCCATTCCCGATCCGTCATATCGCTTGCGTAGCGTGCCGTTCGCCGGGCATATTGCCGACGGGTGATTTTGGTCCAGGCCATCGTGTTCTCCATCGAATCTCGCAAATCCGAAGGAATCATAACCTGTTGAAATCACCCACCTCTTTTTGAGGCAGCCTCTTATTGATCGCGGCGAACTTCGTCTTTCGACTGTCGACTGCTCTGACACGCGCTGGTTCGAGATCGACACCGAGGCCGACCTCCGGATGGCCGAAAAACTCTTTGCGGATGGCTGCTGCAATCAAAGGGCACCCGACCACACTGAATTGGCAGGGGGGATGCCGTGATGCTTCACAATCTCCGGGATTACGCCAACGCCATCACCGCTGTCAGCTACCTCTTCGCGATCACCGGGCTTTTCCTCGCGATGAACGGCCATATCGAACTCGGGACGGCGTTCGTACTCTGGACTTGGTTCCTTGATCACTGGGATGGACATGTCGCACGCAAGACGAAGGACCGCCGGCGGCCGGGTGTGGCGGATTTCGGGAAGAGCTTTGACGGGTTCGGAGATTTTATCCACGGCATCCTTTTCCCGTCGATCATCATCACACTTGTTGGTCATGGGAGCTTGCTATCTTTCGTCGCCGTTGCCGCGTTGATCATGGCCGGCGCTATCCGGCTCAGCTACTTCGAGAATGTTGGTCTAACTTCGGATGCGAAATTCAGCGGTATCCCCGTTTCATACGATACGCCGCTACTGGCGTTGCTGCTTCTTACGAGGCCGCAATTTCCTGATAATGCCTTTCCAACAGTATTGGCGATAGCCTTCATCATACTCGCACCGCTCCACGTCACGACCGCAATTAGGGTCCCTGCTATCCGGGCAAGCGCTTTGCCGATCGCGACTTTCTGCGCGATCGCCGGTTCAATCGCGCTAGCAACGGCTGCGGTGACGGATCGTTAAGAGGGCTGAACATCCTGTGGATCCAGGCACGGAGAGAGAAATGGGCAGACCTTGGAACATCCGGGAAGTTGGGTGGCCTTCCGCCACACTCATTGACGTTGGAAGGAATTTTCCACCTTCGAGCCCAGTTGGGGGAACGGCGATATACAAGGCGCTTTCATATCTTCTGAAAACCGACATCGCTGACGCGGTTTGGCTTTCCTCGCTTTGTCGCAAAAAGAACGATCGTAATGCCGGCGCCGTGTGGCATGCGCGCCAGATGCGCCAGAAGCCGGGGTCGGAAGGGATCCACCTCCTTACGGTTTCCCGCCAACCATGGCTGTTCAAGCACGGGTGATCATCGGAAGAGCTGTCTCGCCTTTTATTGCACGTGCGACACTCGTATCGGGATTTCTGGCCGTTCCGACCATTTATTCGCAACCGGTTTGTAAGGAAGAGAAGACGACCATGAGCGGGTTTATCGGGTTCTTTGGCAATGTCGGCTTTGATCTGAGGCGAGCCGCGGACCTTCTCTCTCATCGCGGATGTCGACATGCATTCGAGAACGATCGCTTTGGCATAGCTGCGGTAATGGACAGCGATAACGGCCTCTTCACCTCAGAGCACGTTACGGTTGCCGTAAGTGGAAACCCCTACTATTTGCCCGGGCGTCTGTTGTCCGCAAGGGAGCTGGCAGACGAATACCTTGCATCGGGAACGGTTCAGGCATCAACTATTCTCGGAACCTTTTCTTTCGTTATTTTCGATTCAAAGGCTGAACGAGTTCTCCTTTATCGTGATGCGATAGGCATTACTCCGCTCTATGTTATGAGGCTGGAGAACACTGTCTATTTCGCAACAGAGTACAAGGCACTCTTGAACGTGCCTGGATTTCATCGCCAAATTGACGTTCGTGCCGTAAATCACTTCCTTTCAACCGGATGGAACATCCATGGCACGACATTCTTTTGCGATATACGCCCTGTTCAACCTGGCCGACTTGTTGCTCACACGCCAGATGCGACAATCCTCAACAATCCGAAGGATAGACGGATCGAGACGGACGGCACAAACAAGGTCACATCCGACGATCTGCTAGCCGCGCTCGATCAGTCGATTGACTCCTCTTTGTCCGTCAGCGGACCGAATATCGGCATCATGTTAAGTGGTGGAGTTGATTCCGCTCTGATTGCCGCACTTCTAAAGCGCAGGGTTGGTGAAAAGCCTGTCAGATCCTTCACAGTTGGATACGGTGAGAGCGATCCGGAGATTATCGGAGCTCGGCAAACCGCGCATGCATTAGGGCTCGACCATAGTGAACTCATTCTTTCCCTTGACGAGTTTGATAAACTGATCGCTCCAGCGATATGGACCATGGAGAACGTTTGTGGCTTCGACGAGTATCCATGTCTGTTTGGCTTGCTACAATCGGTTAAGGGGACTGTTGATACCGTCTTTTCGGGTAACTTTTCTGACACCATATTCGCTGGCATGGCGACCCATCGTAAGATTTGGGAAGACGACCATGTGGCCCATCGTAAAAGTTCTGCGGGTAAAAACATCTCCAACGACGCGCCAGAAGGCGCCGAACTTGTTTCCGATCCGTGGACTTATCCCGCACTTTCGCGAAGTCTGACAGAGGAACTTTCGCGCGCGCTCACGGAACGGGATGAGCGAATGAGTGCGCAGGAGCTGTTCGTTGCATCAATTGGTGCACACTTTATATTGCCATATTCTCACCCCGCCGTGATCAATGTGGCC
This sequence comes from Rhizobium sp. CCGE531, assembly GCF_003627795.1. Lineage (NCBI taxonomy): Bacteria > Pseudomonadati > Pseudomonadota > Alphaproteobacteria > Hyphomicrobiales > Rhizobiaceae > Rhizobium > Rhizobium sp. CCGE531. Next base: position 489,160 of record NZ_CP032687.1, read on the forward strand.
ATGCTCTGTACGGATGAGCAAAAGTTGAGCGCCGAAAGAAACAAAATCATTCTACGCGATGCTGCACGCAATGTTCTGCCGTCTAGCATATCCGAACGTCAGAAGCATATTCAGCAGATGCCGTATGATCGAAGGATGCAAGATTATTTACTGCATCAGCTCGACGGAATTCTCTGTGATAGCAGCTGCATCTCGCGTCGATATATTCGGTATACCTATCTGCTATACATACGATCCTTGTTGAAGCAACGTATAAATGTGACGAGCATTCAAAAAGCCTGGAATATTATTGCTTTTGAAACTTGGTGTCGGCTCTTTCTGCCGTCGTAAGCGGCTTCGGAACAGAACAACAGGATTTTACAACATCGCAGTCCGCTGATGGCGGGACATAGCCATTCGACCTTGGAGAGTTCATTGCGGGTACACTACCCGTCACGGCTCGCGCTTGCTGGAGGTTTTCGGGCTCGGCTCCTAAAGAGGCTTTAGCGCATCGGGAACGCCGCGAAGTTCGATCGTGTCCCGGCAAGTGGTGTAGCTGATGGGAGGTAGCAAAGCCGAGTGCCCGCGCGCTTCTCGCTGCGCTGTAGCGGGTGATCGGCTTTGCGGGCGGCCATCAGTGTTTTCCGCTAGGGTCGGGTTGTTCAAGACCAACCTGACGGAAAGACCACCGATGACCAATGACATGATGAACGTGCGCTCCCTCGTTGAGAAGAGCGCCGATGCAGATTTATTGCGTGAGATGATTGGCTTTGCCGCCGAGCGGCTGATGGAGTTGGAAGTCGGCTCGGCCACGGGTGCTGACTTCGGTGAGAAGAACCCGATGCGGCTCGCTCAACGCAATGGCTACCGTGACCGCGATTGGGAGACGCGGGCTGGCACCGTCGAGCTTCGCATTCCGAAGCTGCGCAAGGGCAGCTACTTCCCAAGCTTTCTCGAACCGCGTCGGATGGCGGAAAAGGCCCTGACGGCGGTTATCCAGGAAGCGTATATTCAAGGGATATCAACACGCTCTGTCGACGACTTGGTCAAGGCCATGGGCATGTCTGGCATCTCCAAAAGCCATATGTGGACGGCCCCCTCCTTGCAAGAATTCCTTTGATGATATTGATCGGATCGCTTGCGTTCATATGTCCGGCCTGTTGTTGCGCTCGCACATGAACGCTGGCCAAGATGGATTCCGCGACGTGGGTTCCAAACAGGTTTTGCGACCAAACTGGCCACTGGCTTTTACGGAGTATTCCGCGTCTCGGATCGATCGATCACACCATCTCCTCGTTTCCTGCAAGTTCACGCGTCAGATCAGCGCGGCAGCTTTGATTGCCAATTCACCACGGCTATCTGATCTCTTATGCTGCGGCGGACAACTTTGATGACCCAACGTTTTGGCGGTAGACGTCACCGGTCACCATCATACTCCACGCAATCCGGGCGATCTTGTTGGCCAACGCGACCGCGACGAGTTTAGGTGCCTTACGCTTGAGCAATGCCGCGAGCCATGGTGAAGCATTCCTTCCACGTCCCACTCTCACATGCCGAAGCAACGACGTCGCACCCACTACTAAGGTTTTGCGTAATACCTCGTCTCCGGCCCTCGTAATGACACCGAGCCTGACTTTGCCTGCAGTCGAATGGTCCTTGGGCGTTAGCCCCAGCCAAGCGGAAAATTGTCTGCCAGATGCAAACAACTCTGGCGCAGGTGCTTTCATCACCAGGAGTACTGCACCGATTGGCCCGACACCCGGGATTTTTGCGAGGCGGCGACAGCATTCATTGTTCCTGTACCAGGCCATCAGCTTTGCCTCCACTTCCTTGCGCCGCTCATTCAACTGCACGAACTCATCGGCCAGTGATGCGAACAGGTCTCGTGCCAGATCTGGAATGGTCTCATCGATCCTGATGCGTTCCAAAAGCAGCGGAATATGAGACAGGCCTTTGGCGGCAGTCAGCCCAAACTCGGCCGCATAGCCGCGAATACTATTCGTAAGCTGCGTCTGTGCGGCAACAACACGTTCCCGTAAGCCAACCAGCATCAGCGCGGCTTGCTGGTCAACCGACTTCACCGGTACGAACCGCATTGTCGGGCGGCTCACTGCCTCACAGAGCGCTTCTGCATCCGCTGCATCATTCTTGCCGCGTTTGACATAGGGCTTCACCAGCTGGGGCGGGATCAGTTTGACCTCATGCCCGAGCGCTGACAGTAATCGAGCCCAATGGTGTGAAGCACCGCAGGCTTCGATTGCGATCAGGGTCGGAGGGCACTCGGTAAAGAAGTCGACCATTTCCCTACGCCGCATCTTCTTGCGCAGGATTGGCCGCTCAGCAGCGTCGACACCATGCAGTTGAAAGACATGCTTTGACGTATCCATGCCAATACGAATAATCTTTTCCACGGACGGCTCCCTGTTTGAGTTAACAACGACTCACCCTGGCACGTTTCGATGCCGTTTTAGGGGCCGTCCACTCCAGCAGGTGAGCCGTCTATGCGAAGAGATCGACGTCAAGGTCAAAGCGTTCCTCGACAGGCCAATTGAAGGCGAGTGGCCGTATGTATGGGTGGATGCGACCTACCTCAAAGTCCGGCGCGGCGGCCGCATCGTTTCCGTTGCCGTTATCATCGCCGTCGGCGTCAACAGCGATGGTCGACGCGAGGTCCTGGGAATGGAAGTCGGCACGTCGGAAGCCGAGCCGATATGGACGGAATTCCTGCGCAGGCTGACACGTCGAGGATTACGTGGTGTGAAGCTTGTTGTCTCCGATGCTCACGAAGGTCTTAAGGCCGCCGTCACCAAGGTTCTCAACGCCACCTGGCAACGGTGCCGGGTTCACTTCATGAGGAACGTACTGGCGCATGCTGGAAAGAGTGGCAGGCGGGTCGTATCCGCCTTCATCGCCACCGCCTTTGCCCAGGAGACGCCGGAGGCCGCCAGCGCTCAATGGCGCAGCGTCGCTGATCAGATCAGACCGAAAGTGCCGAAGCTTGCCACCATCATGGACGACGCTGAAGAGGACGTGCTCGCCTATATGACCTTCCCGAAAGAGCACCGGGCGAAGCTCCACTCAACGAATCCAATTGAGCGTCTCAACGGCGAAATTAAACGCCGCACCGAGGTCGTCGGCATCTTTCCGAACGACGAAGCCATCGTCCGTCTCGTCGGTGCACTGCTGCTCGAACAGAATGATGAATGGGCCGTCCAACGCGCCAGGTACATGACGCTTGAGACCATGGCACAAATGAGCCATGATCCCCAAATCAGTCTGCCCGCTGTGGCACGCTGACATCCCCTCCGACCCGACGTCGGAAAGCACGGCAATCAGCCGTCAGCTACACCACTCCCATGGACACGATCCGAAGTTCGGCGCTGGGAAACCCGCTGCGCGAGAAAGATACCTAGCTTTAAAAGGAAAAATGAAGGCCAGCGGCTCAGGCCGCTACTTTGCAATCTCTCGACCATTGCGTCACCCATCCGCGGTTCCGCTTTCGATATAGATCGTTCCTCCAACGTGAACGCGCTGCAGAACCTGCCTGAACTTCCCCAGCCTTGCTTCGAAGGTTTCGCGACGGACGTGCGGGAGAGCCTTCGAGTCATGTTCCAGAATTTCATGCAGAATCCGTCCGCTCATGCTTTCTGGCTTGGAAAATCCAAGAAGGTGCAGGATCGTCGGCGCAATATCGCAGATACCGGTCGGAGCTGAAGAGACGGCACCTCGGCCAGAAAAGGCCGAGCCGGCTATAACACCGACGGCGGCAAGCTCCTTTGGATTGAGGCCCCCGTGGACACCGAGGCCCGATCGGCGGTCATTGTCATAGAACGTGCCGCCCTCAAGCCCGAAGGAATCCACACCGTGGTCGGCACGGAAGCAAAAGGAAACGTCCGGGGCGCGAACGTGATCGCCAAGTGCGAGGTGATTGCCGAGACTGCCGGGAGCGATGCCCTCGGTTTCGTTTTTTGCGCGAGTGAAGATCGGTCCGCACCAAACCTCGCCCGCAATCGCCGCCACAAGACGGGCAACATGTTCGTCTCTTGGGTCCGACAGATACAGCGCGCCGACCTGACCAGGCACGACGACGACGTCGACATCCGGGCCAAGTGCTATGCCGGGCCGAAAGCCAGCGCCGCGTAGGCAGTCGGCGACGGAGACGCGTGTGTGGCCAGTGATGTGACCATGATCGGAAATCGCCATGATCTGCACATCTTCAGTTCGTCCCTCCGCTTCCCACCAGTCCAGGACCCGGCCGAACTGGCGGTCGCAGTGTGCGATGATCCCGCGTGTCGCCGCGGCGCCCGTGCCGTGGACATGGGACGTAATATCGGGCTCACCAAAAGACAGGACGGTGACATCCGGTCGGTATTTCGGCCAAACCACGCTTAGGAACGCCGAGGTGATCCAATCCTGCCCGGCCGTGTCGGGCTCGTTTTCGGGCGGTGCCGGCGGAAGCTTGCCCACAAGCGCTTCCGCTGCAGCCAGCACCCCGTCGGGTGTACAGACGTCGCGGAAATGACCGGAGAGGCGCACATGGCCGAAGTCTTCGGCCTTATGATGGAAGAAACGCGTCGTACCGGCCGTATTGGTCGCCAAAACAGCCATAGGGCGGCCGCGGGCGGCAAGGATCTCACCAAGCGACGGTACGGACATAAGCCGCCCTTCGCTTGCCAAATCAAGCTTGCGCAATAATACCGCGTCTGAAGTATCGACAAAGCGCGGCGGTGAGACCGAGCGATCGATATATTTGTTGCCCACCATTCCATGCCCCGCGGTCGCAGCGCCGGTAATGAGGCTCGGGAATGCGCAACGGGTTTCGCTGGGATAGATCGTGCGATGCTCCGCCAGCGTGACACCGAGAGCCTGCAACCGGCAAAGGTTTGGTGTCAGATCAGGGGAAACGAGGTCGGGCCGAAGGCCGTCGAAGCTGACGATGAGAAATCGCATGAGTTGTAATTCCAGTTGCTAAAGGGGGTATAGGCAAATGTCAGGCGCAGATCGCCAGATCCCGCGACAACGTCCAACATGAGCAACCATATTCGCACCAACGGTCGACTGATCCTCGATCATGCATGGCCCATCGCGGTCGTACGGGCGTCGCGCAAAGGGACGGCGGGTCGGAGCCAGCCCAAGCCTGCGTTTGAGAGTTGAAGCCGAAAGACGCCTGGCAAGCCGTTCGGATCATTTGCGCCTATCCGACGACCCTGCGAATGGACCGCAGCCAGTTTCCCCCGAGGATCGCTTCGATCTCATCGCGCGAATATCCGCGGTCGATGAGAGTAGCTGTGATATTGCAAAGCCCCGCGATCGTTTCGACACCCTGCGGATATTTGAGATTGAAGAAGTCGTCGTTCGTCCCCCAGATATCGGGCCTCAGCGATCGCCAGCGAATGGATTCGGGCGGTTGGGTCTTGGAGGCGATCAAGCCATCGCTGTAATCAAGACCAAGGCCACACGATGAGAAGCCAAAATGGGACGTTATGTGATCCGCATGATCGATCAGGTCCGATACCGTGGCTTGGGTTTTTCGAACCGTGCGCGTCACGCAGCAAAGGCCGATCATTCCGCCCTTTGCGACAACCGCACTCAGTTCATCGTCCTTTACATTTCGATCGTTAGGCGTGACCGAAAAGGCATTGGCATGGGTGAACGTCGGATTGGTCGCAAGTTCTATTGCCTGCCGGCGGGATTGATGACCGGTATGCGACAGGTCCAGAAACATCGGCAATTCGTTGACCGCTGCGATGAAGTCCTTTCCCAGGAAGCTTAAGCCCGCGTCATTCAGTTCCCCACAACCGGAGCCCAGCTTATTCGACTGCGAATAGGTCAGTCCGATGAACCGGAGCCCAAGGCGAAAAAGCAGGGACACTCTCCAGAGTTGATCATCGATCATCGAGGCTCCCTGCGTGCCCGGCATGACCGCCAGCTTTCCGTCCTTTGCTGCTCTCTCGATGTCGGAGCTGTTCAGCGCTAAATGAAGCAGTGGGTTGGCCTCGATCTTGCGAAGAAAGGTTTCGAAAGATCTCAGCGTGCTTTCCCAATCCTGTTCCGCCGCGAAGGTAACGTTTGTCGCGTTGACACCGGCGTCGAGGCAAGCCTCTGCATAAGGCTTGTCAAGGACATAATTGAGCGACAGACAGTCGAACACGAAGCTGCTCCTGATAATTTCGACGGCATCGTCGCGAATTGATCGCATCTTTATTGTCTCCTTGGCGTCTTATGCGATTGTGATGCTTTCAAGCTGCTTCTTGGCTGACGATCGGTTTGCAGTCTCACTGCAGTCCCTTGTCCAGTCGGTCGCGCAACCAGTCCCCCAACAAGCTGATCGAGAGCGTCGTCGTGACGATCAGCGCCGCAGGCGCAAACATGATCCAGGGTGCGCGGGTCATGTATTCCCGGCCATAGCCGACCATGTTACCGAGGCTCGTCATTGGCGGCTGAACGCCGAGGCCGAGGAACGACAGGCTGCTTTCCATGAGAATGATTTCCGGAAAGGTCAGCGTCATCGACACAATGAGCGTGGAGGAGATGTTCGGCAGGATATGACGCAGATAAACGCGGAACGGGCTTGCGCCCAACTGACGAACCGCGCCAGCATATCCTTGCGCGCTCGCCGCGATCGCAAGCCCGCGTGAGATGCGGGCATAACGCTCCCAACCGTAAAGGCCCATCAGTCCAATGAAGAGCGGCAAAGCATTGCCGAAAAATGCCAGCACCGAAAGCGAAAGGATCAGAAACGGCATGGCTGCCTGGAAATCGGCCAGCATCAGGATCAACTGCTCGACGCGCCCGCGAAAGTGCGCCGCGACAAAGCCCATGGTCGTCCCGAAGCAGGCGGAGATCAGCGTCGCCCCGAGAGCGACCAGAGCTGAGATCCGAACAGAGAAGATCAATCGCGACAGCACATCGCGACCGAGCTCGTCTGTTCCAAGCCAATGCTGCGGATGAAAAGGCGAGGACAGACGGTTTGGCAGGTCAAGAGCCGTATATTGGTAAGGCGCGATCTGGTTGGCGAGCAATGCAACCAGCACGGTGAGGCCGATCCAGATGAGGCTGGCGATGACTGCGAAGGGCATAGGACGATGTTGCCGCGTCTTATGCTTGGGGACCGCCGTCTCGTTTACTTTTTCCATCATGGTCATAGCTCAGTGCCCTCCAGCCGAGTTGGCGTTGGCCAAGCGCGGATCGAGGAAGCCGTAGAGGAAATCGACGACGAGGTTCGAAAGCACCATTGCGACGGCGACCAGCAGCAAAATGCATTGAACGACGGCGAGATCTCGCGCCGCCACAGACACCACCAGCAGGTTACCGACACCTGGCCAGGAAAATACGCTCTCGACGACAACCGAACCGGCGATCAGATTGCCGACCATGAAGCCGACAATGGTTACCGTGGGGATTGCGGCGTTCGGCAGTGCGTGACCGCGCACGACCGCGGCCCAGGGAATTCCCTTGGCACTGGCAGTCCGCACGTAGGGCTGTCCCAGCACCTCGAGCATTGCGCTTCGAACGAAGCGGGCGAGCACGGCGGCGCCGCCGACGCCGAGCGTGATGATCGGTAGGACGAGATGCTGCAGCCCGCCCGTGCCGCCGGTCGGCAGCCACGCAACCCAGATGGCGAGCAGTTGAACCAAAACCAGGCCAAGCACGAAATTTGGCACGGTATAACCCGCGACCGCGGTCACCATGACGGCGCGGTCAATGGCGCTGTCCCGATGCAAGGCGGCGTAGATGCCGGCGGGAATGCCGATCGCCAATTTCAAAACGAGCGCTGGCAGGGTGAGCATGAGCGTTGCCGGGATACGGGCGAGGACAACATCGAGAGCGGGTCCGCCGCTGCGCATCGACCGACCAAGATCGCCCTCGAAGATCGCCGCGAAATACTTGAGGTATTGAATCCACAGCGGCTGATCGAGTCCCCATCCCTGCCGAAAGGCGGCCATGGCCTCGGGTGACGCGTCATCGCCCATAATGCTGCGGGCAGGATCGCCGGAAAGCCGGAGCACAATGAAGGCGAACGTAACGACCAGCGCGACCGTCAGGAAGGCGCGCAGGATACGGATGGCAAAATATCGAAACATCAGGGGCCAACCTTCTTAAGCGGTGGGCTGGCATCGACTGCATGGCAGGCGACAGTCCGTCCGTCCGACAGGGTTGAGTATGTGGGAGAGGTCTGCGCGCATTCCGCACGCGCGATCGGACAGCGCGGGTGGAAGGCGCATCCGGTCGGACGTGCCGCCGGGTTCGGCGGCTCGCCCTTGAGGATGATGCGCTCGCGGGTGCGTCGGCCCGCAACGGGAACCGCCGAGACCAGCGCCTTGGTATAGGGGTGCGATGGGCTCGATAGGAGGAGATTTGTCTCGCCGACCTCGACGATGCGGCCGAGATACATCACGGCCATGCGCTGGCTGACCTGGCGAACGACCTTCAGGTCGTGGCTGATGAAGAGGAGGCTCAGGTCCATGTCTTTTTGCAGGTCCATGAGCAGGTTTACGACTTGCGCCTGGATGGACACGTCGAGGGCCGAGACCGGTTCGTCACAGACCAGCAAGGCAGGTTGCATGACGAGCGCCCGTGCTAAAACAGCACGCTGACGCTGGCCCCCCGAAATCTGAGACGGCAGGCTGGACGCGTGGCTCGCATTGAGGCCAACGGCGCTGAGCATGGCTAGCGCTCTGTCGTTGCGCTCGGATGCTGCCCCGATCTCGTGGACGTCCAACGGTTCGCGTACCTGATCGAGGATGGTCAGGCGGCGATCCAGCGCCGCCAGCGAATCTTGGTAGATCATTTGCATGTGCGCGCGCAGCCGGCGCCAGCCGCGGGTATCTGCGTGCGGCATCTCCGCGCCACGGAAGAGAACCTGACCGCTGTTCGGCCGTTCAAGGCCAAGCGCGATCCGACCCGTGGTCGACTTTCCCGAGCCGGATTCGCCGACGAGTGCCAGCGTCTCACCTGGTTGCAGCGACAGCGATACGTCGTCGACGGCGCGGATCGGAATTGTCTTTCCGAAAAGCCCCTGACGGGTCGCATAGTTTCGAGAGATGTTCTGAAGTTCGAGAAGGTTGGCCGTCATACGAGCATGCTTTCGCTCGGCGTTTGGATGTGCCCGTTTCTCACCGCCGGACCAGAAATACAGGCTGAGAAGCGTCCAGCTTCGGTTGCCATGAGTTGCGGAGCGGCTGTCTCGCAAGCCTCGGAGCGCTGGCGACATCTGGGTGCGAACGGGCATCCCGGAGGCATGTTTGCCGGATCCGGCACCTGCCCTTCGATCGGAACAAGCCGATGCAATGCACCCTCGAAGGGCGGCAAGGCCGCCAGCAGACCTTGGGTATAGGGATGGTGCGGATTAGCGAAGATCGAATCCGACGGTGCTATCTCGACGACGCGGCCGGCATACATGACGACAATGCGGTCGCAGGTCTCTGAAACGACCCCGAGATCGTGGCTGATCAAAACAAGAGCCATTCCGGTCTCACGCCGGATGGTCGTCAGAAGGTCGAGTATCTGTGCCTGGATCGTGGCGTCGAGCGCGGTCGTTGGTTCGTCGGCAACCAGAACGTCCGGTTTTCCGGCAAGCGCCATGGCGATCATCACCCGTTGGTTCTGACCGCCGGACAGTTCATGGGGATAGGCATCGAACCGACGGGCCGCGTCCGGAAGACCGACGAGGTCGAAGAGACGCTTTGTCTCTGCCCGGATGCCCGAGCCGGAAACACCTTGGTGGCGGGTGAGAACTTCACCGATCTGGCGGCCGATCCGCAGCACTGGATTAAGTGCGCTTGACGGATCCTGGAAGATCATTCCGACGCGCCCGCCCCGAATTCTGTCGAGGTCGGACGGGACTGCCCTCAGCAGTTGTTTTCCGTCGAGGCGAACGCTTCCTCCCACCACGGCCGTCTTCGGCAGGAGCCCCAGAGCGGCAAGCCAGGTCACGGATTTGCCGCTGCCTGACTCGCCGACGATACCGAGCGCCTCGCCCCGCGCAAGCGTGAGGTCGATTCCTTGAAGAACCCGTACACCTTTGAAGTCGACTGTCAGGGCTTCGATCGAGAGCAAGGATCCCGACGCCGACGTCGCCGGGAAAGCAGATGCCACTGTGGTGCCGGCAAGATGTTCCACTGCCGTCCCTCCAAGATTCATTTGCGCGCGTAAGCCGCATTGAATGGGCCGAAGTTCAGATCGAGCGTCTGGCCGGGCACCCAGGCGATGTCCTTGCGCTTGCCGTAGAACTGACCGGAACCGTGTAGGATTACGCAAGGCGGATCGTCCCGGTCGACGATCTCAAGCATGCGCCTGATGATGACCCGGCGTGCCTGCGGATCGGTCGTCTGCTGCAGTTTCTCGCCAAGGCCGAAATATTCTTCGTTTTTCCAGAGGCCAGCATTAACGTTCTCGCCGGACGGTCCGAGTATGCGCCACGGAAAACCGAGCGGGTCGGGAATGGTCGCGGTATTGGAATTGTCGTAGATCGCGTGAACTGGTTTTTTCTCGATCTGCGCGAAATTCTCCATCATCTGGATCTCGACGTTGAGCCCGACGGCCCGCCACATCTCAATCATGATCTGCGCGCCTGCCACCTGGTTCGGATAGTAGTTGTTCAGGAGCTTGTAGGTGATGGTTTCGCCCTTGTAACCGGCTTCGGACAGGAGCTTGCGTGCCAAATCGGGGTCGTAGGCGAGCGCCGGGTAATCCGCGATGTAGGCTTCCCCGAAACTCGGGAGCTGATAGCCATTGGGGACAAGGAGCTTGTTTTGCCACAAGGCCTCGACCAGAGCCTTGCGGTCGATTGCGAGGCTAAGGGCGCGTCGGACGCCAACCTTGTTCAGCACCGGGTCGGTCGTATCGATATTCAGCGCTCGGATGTTCTGCACTGGTCCGCCAGCGACTTCGAGTTCGGCATGCTTTTCGATCTCGGGGAACATGTCCGGGGCGATGTCCGTGATGAAATCCACCTCTCCGGCGATCAGCGCGTTCATTCGCGAGGCAACCTCCGGAATGATCCGGAAATATATGCCGGCGTAGGGAGGCGTCCCGCCCCAATAGGCGTCGTGCGCGGCAAGCTTGACCTCGACATCAAGAGATTGGCTGACGATCCGATAGGGTCCTGCACCAATTGGCGCGGCAGTCCAAGCATCCCAGGAGCCCGCCGCTTCGAAGGCGCGCTTGCTGACGATTTCCGAGCCCCAGGAGGCCAGTCGCTTTTCCAGAAGAGCGTCGTCGTTTTTCGCATGAACGACAACGGTGTGGCTGTCGATAATCTCGACCCTGTCGATCGAACCCATCGTCTGCATGGCAGTCGACTTGCCTGCCATGCCTGGGCCAAGCAGGTGCTGTGGGCTGAAGCTGAAGGCGACGTCCTCGGCGGTGAACGCACCGCCATCATGGAAGGTCACCCCCTTGCGCAGGAAAAGGCGAACGGATTTTGCGTCCAGACGCTCCCAACGTTCGGCGAGGGCCGGTCGCAGTGCCATAGCAGGGGTCTGGTCGTAGGCGAGCAGTGTGTCGAACATCTGCGTCGCGATACGCCGTGTCGCAGTATGCGTATAAAGAGCCGGTTCGACGGCTGGGGGGAAGCCTGACAAGCCGATTTTCAGCGTCGTGCGATCAGCTGCCTGCGCCGGGGTGAAACGCACTCCGGCCATCGCCATCAGCCCGCCGGCGGCACTCGCGGTGATCAACTTGCGTCTTGTGAGGCTCAGTTCGAGCATGAGAATTCCTTTTCGGTTGCTTGGGCGGAACCCTCAGGGCTCGGCAATTGAGGCATATTCTCTGGATGGGAGGGCCATTTCGGCCGTTCAGTTCGTGGCTAGCGATCGGACGAAGGGTTCGAACCATCGGATCTGGTCCAACCCCATGCTCCAACCGCTCTTCTGAGCCGCGTCTACAAAGCGCTGTGCACTACTGGCCAGCCGCAACGGCCGCACTCGACGTCATGAAGACATTCGGGACTATCCGTCGTAGTCCACGTCGCGTCTGCACGCGTCCCGAGCGCCGTGCCGTGGGGCCTCTCCTGCGCGACACATTTCAGATCAGACGTCGCGGCAAACGACTTGCCGATCCTTGCTATTGAATTTCCCGCCATTGTGTTCCCCTTCATTTTCGAGGGCCCTGTACCAGGCCAGAAGTTTTTGGCGTTGGTAGGTAGCTATTCGGCCAGTTTTGCTACAAGTAAATGACGGGCATCGAATAATTCGATATCAAAATCACAATTGCGGATGGGTGTTTTTTTCGCGCCGCCGTCATGTGCGCAAAAAGTTGATAGGGAGCGATACCGTCGCGTAGGAGATGTCGATATCTGGAGATGAAGTTGGCTGACGAGAACGAATTGTCCCTGAACGCGGTGCGCGCCTTCGTGCAGGTGGCGCGAGATAACAGCGTCACCCGCGCGTCGAAGACGCTTGGCATCACGCAGAGTTCGGTCAGCCGCCATCTTGCGGTGCTGGAGGAATATTTCGGGGCAAAGCTGATCGAACGGCGCGGTCGCCAGAGCCAGTTGACCGACTTCGGGCGGCTCTTCGCCGACGCCGTGGCCGAACCGCTCGACACCATCCTGTTCACCGCCAAGCGGATGCGCCGCAACGGCAGGAAGGACGCCAACCGCCTGGTCGTGCGCACATCGCTCGCGACGTTCGCCTATACGGTTCTCATTCCGAACTTGCGCGAATTTTCCAAGGAAATGGGCGGCGTGACCGTCGATGTCATCAGTTCCCTTTCTGCCCCCGCTTCGACAGACAGTTTCGACGTGCTGCTCACCCGCGACCTGATGCTGAGCGAACCGGGGGATCGTTGGGACGTCTACGATGAGCAACTGGTATGCGTCGGCGCGCCAGACTGTGTCGCCGGACGCGGACTCAAGGCCTTGCGCAACACCCCCGTCATCGCCGTCACCTCCCGCCCCGATATTCTGCCCACCTGGCTGCGCGGCCTCGACCTGAAAACCGCCGACATCACGTCCGGTGCGCGCTACGACCACCACTATCTTGCCCTCCCAGCGGTCACGACCGGACATAGCCTGCTTGTGACGCCGCATATCGTGGTTGCGGACCTGATCCGGCAAGGTCTTCTGGAGGTTCTTGCCGGCTCGCGCGCACCGAGCGGCATGCAATATCGTGCTTACGCGATTGACCGCAGCAGCAATCCGGATGTCGCTCGCGCCTTCTGCCGCTGGCTCACCCGACTTTGCCGGAAGATGACGGAGGAAGACGTCGCGGGCAGATAGCCGCGTTCGATCATCGCAAAATGCGATCGGTTGGGCGCCCATACGCGATACCAAAACTAGCGAGAAGACCCCTCTCCTCGTAGTTCTCTGTCACATCAAGAGCCGAGGAGAGTTGCGTGTCGCTCATCGCCAAGAGATTACGGGCCGTCAGGCCCTCCCAAACCAAAGCCATGACGGCCGCAGCCGCCATCCTGAAGGAAAAGGGCATCGATGTCATTGCTCTGAGTCAGGGCGAGCCGGATTTCGACACCCCTGAAGCCGTCCAGGACGCGGGGATCGCGGCAATCAGAAACGGCAACACCCGATATACGCCGGTCGCCGGAGTCAAGCCGCTGCGCGAGGCGATCCGTGAGAAGCTCGCGCGCGATAACGGGCTCGACTACGATATCGAGCAGATCACCGTCGGCTGCGGCGCCAAGCAGATCGTCTTCAATGCGCTCTTTGCCAGCCTCGACCCCGGTGACGAGGTGATCATCCCGGCGCCTTGCTGGGTGTCCTATCCGGACATGGTTCGGCTGGCAGGCGGCGAGCCGGTTCTCGTCCCATGCCACGAACACTTCGGCTTCAAGCTGAAACCGGTCGATCTTGAGGCGGCGATCACGCCGCGCACAAAGTGGCTGATGCTGAACTCGCCCAACAATCCGACGGGCGCGGTCTACTCCAAGTCCGACCTTGCCGCTCTGGCCGAGGTGCTTCGCAAGCACAAACAGGTGCATGTGCTAGCCGACGACATCTACGAGAAGCTGGTTTACGGCGTACGCTTTGCCACGATGGCCGAAGCCGCTCGCGACCTGATCGATCGCGTCCTGACGGTCAACGGCGTTTCGAAGTCGAGCGCGATGACCGGCTGGCGGCTCGGCTATGGCGCCGGGCCCAAGGACCTGATCAAGGCGATGAACACGATCGAGGGCCAGACGTCATCGCATACGAGTTCGATCTCCCAATATGCCGCGATCGAAGCGATCGCAGGAGATCAGAGCTATATCGAGACCTTCGTTTCCGAGTTCCGCAAGCGCCGCGATTTCGTGGTCGAGAAGATCAACGAGGCTGACGGCCTTAAATGCCGGACGCCGGATGGCGCCTTCTATGTTTTCGTCAACTGCGAAGGCGTAATCGGCAAGGTCACTCCTCAGGGCACGGTCATTGCAGACGATATGAATTTTGCGATGTACCTGCTGGAGCAGTTCGGCGTCGCCGTCGTTCCGGGCTCAGGCTTCATGGCCTCACCCTTTATCCGCATCTCCTACGCCGCATCGATCGAAGAGCTGCAGCAGGCCTGCGGCCGCATCCTTGCAGCCTGCGAAGCCCTTTCCAAAAGCGAGACCAGTTATGAGCAACGCAAAGCAACTGCGTAACCGCATGGCCGAACGCGGCCTCGTCCATATCATGGCCGCCCACAGCCCGCTTTCAGCCATTCTCGCTGAAGAGGCGGGTTTCGACGGCATCTGGGCATCCGGCTTCGAACTGTCGGCGCTCTATGGCCTTGCAGACATGAGCCTGATTACGATGACCCAGCATCTTGACATGTTGCGTGCCATCGCCGGTCAGTCGTCCCTGCCGATCGTTGCCGACATCGACACGGGATATGGCAACGCACTGAATGTCATCCATGCCATTCGCGAATATGAGAAAGCGGGTACGGCTGCCGTCGTGATCGAAGACAAGACCTTCCCGAAGGTCACCAGTCTTGCCGCCGATGGCCGCCAGGAACTGCTGCGTATCGAGGAGTACCAGGGCAAGATCGAGGCCGCGGTCGCATCGCGCACCGACCCGGATTTCCTTGTCATCGCCCGCACGGAAGCCCTGATCGCCGGCCTTGGCGAAAAGGAGGCGCTGACGCGTGGCCTCGCCTATGCCGAGGCCGGGGCGGACATGATCCTGATTCACTCCAAGAAAAAGGACGCGGCCGAGATCGAGAGCTTCTCGCGGGCTTGGAAGGGGCCTGTCCCGCTAGTCATCGTTCCCAACGCCTACCCGGAACTCGATGCCACGCGCATTCGCGCGCTCGGCAATATCCAGATGACCATCTACGGCAATTACGGCATCCGCGCCGCGACGACAGCGATGCAGGATACGTTCCGGCGGATCATAGCCGACGGCGGCGTGCAGAATGTCCACAGCGACATCGTGCCGGTCGAAGAAATCTTCCGGCTTCAGAAGATGGACCGGGTCAAGTTAGACGAAAAGCGGTTCCTGAGATAGGAAGGCAGTATGCGCCTAACAGCCGCTGCCAATATGGATCATCCTGAAATCGCATCTCGCTTGTCCACAATGCAGATGGCGTGACGGTGTCTTTCGACTTTGTCCGGATCGGGGCTTTTCGCACCCGGTTCGGAGACGACGTCTTCATCGAAGTTGCAATCGATTTGTCGAAGGAATGGCCGAGATATTCAGTGAAGGATGAACTATGGCTCTGGAAGGAGGAGGTTCAGGCGCATGTCATGTTCCGAGCGCGCCGCCTGATAGCGATAGGGGTGAGGATGGCTACGATAGTTGATCTTGTGGGGGCGAAGAGATTGAGCGCATTGATCCCTTCATAATCGTCGGGGTAATCTAGCTTTTTACGTTTGAAAGCGGAACTACGATTGGCCATTGGCGCGATCATCGCCCGTTCAGGCGATACAAGACGCTCGCCCTTTCATGTATGTTTCCTGGCAATACCCGCGCCTTCTCGGACACCAATGTCCAGGCGAGGCGTCGCAATTCGGCTGCTCCGGAGGGAAAAATGCGCAAGGCAATTCTGGTGGTAAGCGCGGCGGCCGCTCTCGCATGCTCGGGCGCCGCATCGGCGCAGTCGCTCCCCCAGCCCGTTCAGGCGGCGATCGACGAGTCCAAGAAAGACTGCGGAGGGCCTGCCAAGCTTGAAAAGGGCTTCGTCAGCATCAAGGACATCAACGGCGATCAGGTTCCGGATTACATTCTTGATTACGCTCATTTGAAATGTGTGGGCATGCCTTCGTCCTTTTGCGGTTCGGCTGGCTGCGAGACGCAGATTTTCGTGGCCAAACCCGACAAAAGTTACAAATCCGTCTTTGACGGCTATGTGCAGGGCATAGGCTTTGTCGAGATCGCAGGGCGACCGGCGATCAAGCTTGCCCTGCATGGAAGTAGCTGCGGCCGCGCCGGGTCCGACACCTGCTATTCGACCCTGTACTGGAACGGCAGGGATTTCAAACCGGAGCAAGGAAAAATCGATCAGCCTGCCACGGAAAAAGCGACGGCCGCGGGCGGTGACCTGGACGTCCAAATTCTGGAAGAGGGCGGAGACGGTCAGGTGGCAAACTGCTCGAGCAACATGGTTGCCGGACTAAAAGCCAACGGTGACGGCTTTCTCGCAATAAGGTCCGGGCCTGGCAGCCAGTACCGCCAGCTTGGCGAGCTTCACAATGGCGATATGGTCATCGCCTTCCAGCAGCGCGGACAGTGGGCCGGGGTCGTCTACGGGAGCGAGACCCCCAATGTGAGATGCCATTCAACGAAAACGCACCCCCTGCCCTATAAGAACAAGGGCTGGGTCAACGCGAATTGGCTCAAACTCGTTGCCGACTGACCGGGCGTTGTGTTGGCATTCGTTCGCATCTGCCAAGCATTTGGCGGCGCAAATATGGGCACAAGATGGTTCCGCATTTACTGTATCCTGAAGCGTACGCGACAGTGCCGTATCGCTCTGAGATAATTGCCTCTCTTGTTCTTGAAAATGTCGGGTCACCAATCCACTTCGTCGACACATTTTGACGACCAGTCGTTGTGGATGATGAATGGTCGGCTCTTCGGCAGAGGCCCCAGGTAAGCGCCGGATCTCGATCAGCCAGCCCCTCCCAACCGACGCCTGAATATACCGCAACTTGTCCCCGCCAGAGTGAGTACCTTCACGCTCGGCTGCCGACTCATTGACATGGCGGGGCTCGCCCATTATGTTACATGTAACAATCATATTGGGGTTTGATCATGGCAAGCTCGGTCAACGAACGAGTCCAAAAGCGCCGTGAGACGTTGCGCGCCGCTGGGCTGCGTCCTGTGCAAATATGGGTTCCTGATACTCGTCGCCCTGGTTTTGCCGCCGAATGCCATCGTCAGTCCGTTCAGGTAGCCCTTGCCGATGCCGCCGACCGCGGTCTGCAAGACTTCCTTGACGCCGCTCTCGGCGACCTGGACGACGAGGGTGAAGCGTGAGGCGCGGTGACATTGTGACCGTCGCAATCAGCGGTGATTTCGGCAAGCCGCGTCCAGCACTAATCATCCAGGCCGATCAGTTTGATGCAACTGGAACGATCACTGTCCTGCTGATTTCCAGCACACTGGTCGACGCGCCGCTCATTCGACCAACCATTCAGCCAACAGTACAAAGCGGATTGCGAAAAGCCTCGCAAGTGATGGTGGACAAAGCCATGTCCGTGAAACGGGATAGAATTGGTACAACGATCGGTCGCCTGGAAGATGATGCGCTCCTGGCGGTCACAAGATCGCTCGCCGTTTTTTTAGGTGTCGCTTAAGGATGAACCCATCCGAGATGCTGGTAGCCCGGCATAACTTCGGCCGCATCCCCGTGTACCACGCCGGGAAGAACCTGCCGGCGCTCGGATAGCTCCATCTGGCGCAGATCGTGGCCGTCGAAGTACAGAAGATCGAAGGCGTAGAAAATCGCTTGCCCCGCACTCCGTTTACCGCCGCGACCGCCCAGCGCCTGCTGAAGGGCACCGAAGTCTGACCGTCCTACGTCATCAAGAACAACCGCCTCGCCATCGAGGATGGCGGTCCCACCTCCAGAGTTCAGATCAATTTGAGGCGCACCGAACGTGGATGCATCCGTTATAACGATGTGTTTTATCCAAACAAGCAATTACTCAAACCGTCCGGCAAGGCATATGAATGGGTCTGGTGGGGTTGTTTCATAAGGAGGATTGGCGATGGAAAAAACAATTCTGGGCGGCCCCGGCAGCAACAGTCTCTTTGGCAGCAATGGTGACGACATAATGGTCGATCCGACGGGAAATGACTGGATCGACGGCGGTCCCGGCAATGACTCCATCTCGGCCGGCGAGGGAAATGACCGAGTATTCGGTGGCGTGGGCAATGACCACGTGTTTGGCGACGAGGGCAACGACTACCTCTACGGCGACAGTGGCCTCGACAAACCGCGCATGCTCGCTACGGCCCTCCTCGGTGGGGACAACGACAAGCTCTACGGCGGCTCCGGCGATGACGTCCTCTTCGCGGGCGACGGTAGGGACTCTCTGACCGGTGATGCAGGCCACGACACCTTTGTGTTCCAGTTCCACAACCCGATGGCGGGGTTCGATCCAAACTACGAGCCAAAATCGGACCACACCAGCATTGTGGATTTCGACCCAATGCAAGATACCTTTACCTTCGACGCGGTAGGTCTTGGCAGCGATGGTCTTGAGGCGAATTTCGTTAATCATGCGGCGCGCGGCAATCAGGTGGACACGTTCTATAGCGGCCCTGCCAGTGGCGCGAACGGCGAGCACGTCATCGTGATCACCGATCACAGCTTCGCCGACGGTTCAGCAGCAGCCGGGGATATCTCCGGCGAGGCTGCAGGTGATATCGTTGCCTATTTTAATTACAACACAATGACGGCGGATCTGGGTTATGTTACCTCCGAGAACCACGTGGACGACTTTGCGCACTTGAGCAACGTGCAAAGTTTGCTCCACTTGGCCGGCCTCGGCCTGACCGCGTCGGATTTCATGTTCTGCTAGGATTGATATCGATTGATGTTGCGGTGAAGGTGAATATCTGATTACTCGCGATCCGAACCTAATTCGGATGGCAAAGGATTACAGGATCGAACCTTGCCATCCCCGATTTCAGACGAACACTGGTCGATGCCTCGTCGCGTTGCTTGCGAGTTGGACAAGGTCCTCGATGGTAGCGGTCCGAGGCAGGCTATGAAGTCCTTTCAGGGAAGCCCTCGACCTTTCGAGGCTAAGCTATAAGGACGGCGCCTCTTCGCTGCCCGACGTTCTTGACGCGCAGTGTTCGTTTTCAATGCGCAGGAAAGCCTTGGCTGAGGCCATTCAGCAGAGCGCTGCCGACTAAATCTCTCTGAGCGTCGCGATTGGCGCCGGTTATATTCCCGCTGAAAAGATTAATCATTGCTGCTAAGCCGACCACGGTCGTCAAGGTCGCTGCCAAGACGGCACGGAACTTACCCGACCAATCGGCCTTGCGCATGGTCGACCGAATTAGGAAGCTGTAGCCCCCTACTGAGCCCCAGCGCACCTGTTGCTTTTCACCGTTCCCTCGGCGACCAGAATTGACTGCAGGTTCGGCAACGGTGGGTGCGGCGCGCAGTCGGTGCGACAGGGGGCCCGAAGCTTGATAATGCTATCGCTGTTCGGGCGGTATATAGGAACGAGCAATCGAATCGTTCGCTTCATATGCGGTCTGTAAAAATGGGCGCGAAATACCTCATCTACGCTGATCTCCAGATACCGTCTTTCCAGGATCGCCCTCCCCGCTGTAACTCTTGGAGATCGCGCCCAGTGCCCGCGAGCGCAGCATCTTGCAATTCCGGTTCATGCGCATTAGATGTGGTTATGTAACCACGAGTCTTGGAGGCTCGCCGTGACCGTCACCACGCTTTCAGGACGAGAACTCAATCAGGATCTTGGCCGCGCAAAGCGCGCCGCCAAAGATGGCCCTGTGATCATCACCGACAGGGGACGGCCCGCGCACGTTCTCCTATCGTTCGACGAGTACAAGCGCCTCACAGGTAAGATGCGGACGCTCGGTGACATGCTGGTGGCGCCGGGTGCGGAAGATATCGACTTGCCGCTCCCGCAACGCACTGAATACGCCCAACCGGTCGATCTATCTTGATGCTGCTGCTCGATACCAATGTCGTCTCCGAACTGCGCAAGGTTGCGACCGGCAAGGCTGATCCCAATGTCGCGGTCTGGAACGAAACCGTCGATCCCGCCGAGACCTTCATTTCATCTGTCGTCCTGCACGAATTGGAGGTTGGCGTTCGGCTGGTGGAGCACAATGATGCAGTCGCCGGGAAGGTGATGCGCAATTGGCTGGAAAATAACGTTCACACAGCGTTTTCCGGCCGCATCCTGCCTCTGGACGAGGCGGCGGCCGTTCAGGCGGCCCAATGGCATGTGCCCAATCCCAAACCGATCAACGACGCCTATATTGCTGCGACAGCTTTCACCCGTCGGATGACGCTGGTCACGCGCAACGTCAAAGATTTCGAGGGAATGGGAGTTGCGCTCGTCAATCCGTGGGAGCATTCGATATAGGATTCTTAAGAATCCCACAGAGATCGTTCGTATGATCTCCGAACGACAATCATTGCATTGCGCGTTTGAGAGAGTTCGGACGTTCACGAACTAGACGCGAAAGTCATCCACCGAGCATCATCTCAGACAATTTACTCAATTACCGCTGCGGCATTTTCCGCAGTTTGCAAATCTTGAGGATGGAAGCGGCGCGCTCTTATATGTAGTTGAACATGTGAAAATCGCCCCCCGGCGCGCGGGATGCATGGGAAGAAGATCAGCCAGGCCGAGATCGCATGTGTTCCGCCGAGATCAGTCCGGATCTGCCGAGATGCGACGGAATCCCGGCATGATAGCGAGATTCGCATGGCTAAAGGCAATCGGTCCTGCTGCTTCTCGCGCAGCGGACTAACCACTATTCCTTCCGTTATCCAAGATTAAAGTTTGTGTTTAATAGCCTGGCTGAGGCGCTTTGCGCCCTCAACAAGAGTGGTGGGGCGGCCTGCGAAAGTTAGCCGCAGGAAAGAGCCTTCTGGGTCGGCAGGAAACCATGGGCGACCAGCGCCAATGATAACGCCGTTCCGGGCCAGGTCTGCAGCGAGTGCGACATCGCAGACCCGATCCGGCAAGCGTAGCCAAAGGTGCATGCCTCCGGTCGGGACATCGAACGTCACGCAGTCCCCAACTTCCTCGCGCAGCACCCCGACGAGGACATCGCGCCGCTCGATTAGGGCAGCGCGGGCGGCCTTGAGATGACGCTTCCATCCTGGCGCGGACACAACGGCCAAAGCCGCCGCTTGCAAGGGACCGGAAACAAAAAAGTCTTGACTTCCGCGGGCCACCTTCAGCCGTGCAAGGGCCGCTCCCCTTGCGATAACGGCTGCGACCCTCAAACCGGGTGCAGCTGATTTGGCAAGGGACCGAATATAAATAACGTGTCCGTGGCGATCAGTCGTCGCGAGCGGAGCCGGTGCATTGCCTGCCAGATCGAGATCCCGCGCCCAGTCGTCCTCGATGATGAAGGCGCGCGCCTTTGCCGCGATGTCGAGGACAGCAGCTCGCCGCTCGTTCGACATCACGACGCCCGAAGGATTGGAGAAGGTTGGCTGGCTGTAAAAGACCCGGGCCCCCGTCTGTTGGAAGGCGTCCTCCAGCAGTTCCGGTCGCACCCCGTTTTCGTCAATGGCTACGGGAATCACTTCAAGGCCCGCCGCCCGGGCAGCCGAAATGGCGCCAGTGTAGGTCGGCGTCTCCACAAGAATTGGACGTCCAGGCGGCACGAGTGCCCGCAGGGTCGCAGTGATCGCCGCCTGTCCGCCGTTGCATATGATGACATCGTGGGGCGAGAACACGGCGCCGTTTCCGATCTCGCGCGCGAACCACGCCCGCAATGACTGAAGACCCTCGATCGGCAGTCTATCCCAAAGATCGACACGACCTGCGGCTCGACGGAGCGCGTGTGCCAAAAGGCCAGACGCCTGTAGATCAGGCGGCAGGTAGCCCATGCTCAAGATCAGGCCGTCGGCTGGTGGAAGTGTCAATGAAGTTTCCAAAAAACCACCGTCTCCGCGCGCAGCTCCAAGCGCGACAGATTGCCAAGATAGGTCGACAACCTCGGCGGGACTTGCGGGCCCTTCGCGAACGAAGGTTCCTTGGCCTGGGCGAGGCTCGATCAGTCCCTCGCTGACGAGTTGGGCAAATGCTCGCTCCACCGTGGCTGGACTGACATGGAATTCCTTCATGAGAGAACGCACCGAAGGCAGTCGAAGCCCAGGCTTTGCCGAGGCTATCTCCCTGCGCAGCGATTGTGTAACGGTCAAGAGTCTGTTATCTACTTTCATGAGAAAGATAGATAACGCTATTAGTCCAAAAAGGGAAACGCTTTCGCCTGTGACGCCTGTCATGGCCGAAACGAACCAGAAGCTGCTTGATTGGTTGCCCGCGAGCGTTCTGGTGCCCTATCTCATTACCGCCATTGCACTCGCCCTTGCCTATGGTTCAAGCTTTCTGCTTGTCGACGCAATGCAATTCGCAGGCTTTCAGGCATCTGCCGCCGGAGGCATCGTCAGTGCTGGAATCATAGCGACCCTGATCGGTGCTATATTCGCGGGGCGGCTGGCGGAATATACAGGTATCTTGCCCCTCATTGCCGTCTCTTCTCTTGTCATGGCGGCCGCGATGACCAGCTTTGCACTGGTCGGAACTGGCGGTCTGGCGTTTGCCTATGCCGGCGGCGTTCTGCTCGGTTTTGGTTGGGCGGTCTTTTACACGCTCGCTCCAATCCAGCTCATTGATCGCCTCAAACCTTCCGCCCGCTTGGAAGCTCTGACTCTCCTTTCAGGATCCCAAATGCTCGGCATCGGCGGATCAGCTCCGCTGGGTCACTTCATTGCTGACCAGATCGGCAATCCCAGCGCCGCGTACGCATTTTATGCCGTCTTCTGCGTGGTAGCTGCGGTATTCGCTATGTTCGTACAGACACGTTTGAAGCGTCAGCCGCAACTTTCCGCACGCGCCGTTGCTCTCTCCGTCCCAACGAGCCTGTCCATTTTACGCGGGAAAACGGTGTTGCCGGTGATCATGATGGGAATTGGTGCTTGTATTTTCGCTGGTCTGTCCACGTTTCAAAGCATATATGCCGCCTCGCGAGGACTTTCACCCAATGTCTTCTTTCTGACATTCACTGTTACGACGGTCGCATTGCGGTTTTCGCTCGCCTCGATGATCGGTAAATTGCCGCTCGCTCGCCTGGCGCTCGCTCTCTTCGTAACAACACTAATTGGGATCGGACTTCTGGTTTTGAACTCGGGAAGCGCGCTGTTGTACGTCTTCGCCAGCGTTCTCTTTGCAGTAGGCTACGGCCTCACCTATTCCACCTTGAATGCCATGGTGGTGAACCTCGCTAGCGAGCGAGGTCTCTCGATCTCCGTCGCCTCTCAAGTCTTCGCGCTCGCTTATTTCGTCGGATCGTTCGGCTTCCCGTATTTCGGCGGCCTATTAATTGCAGCACATGGCATCGATGTTGCAATGCTCGCAATGGCAGGGCTGGTCGCTATCAACATCGCTATCATCAGCCAGACACTTCGCAGGCCGATGTAGGAAACCGATCACGTATCATTTTCGCCCAATGCTCGATCGGTTGCCGCACTCAACGTATGTTTTTTGACCATAGGAAAGATTCTATGGAAATTCTGGACCTAATCGGTATTGGGATCGGACCCTTCAATCTTAGTCTTGCTGCACTGGCGCACCCGACGCGCCTGCGCACGATTTTTTTCGAAAAAGAATGCAGCTTCGTGTGGCATCCAGGACTGCTGCTGCCCAATAGTCGCCTGCAGGTATCTCCGCTGAAGGACTGCGTGACGCTTGCAGATCCCACTAGTCCATTTTCTTTCCTCAACTATCTTGCAATGCATGGACGACTTTACAATTTCCTGAACCGGCGCGACGCAAAGACGTCACGCAGTGAGTTCACACACTATTTCCAGTGGGTTGCACATCACTTGCCCAGCCTTCGGTTTGGCGAGGAAGTGACCGACATCGCCAAATTCGACAAGGGTTACCGCGTGACGACGACGCGAGATGACTATCATGCCCGCGCGGTTGCGATCGGCGTCGGTGTCGTTCCGAACATCCCCGAATGCGCCAAACCTTGGCTGGGCGATAAGGTCTATCATGTGGCGAGCTATCTAGATCAGTCACCAATTGGTGTGGGTGAACGCGTAATGGTTGTTGGCGGCGGCCAGAGCGGTGCGGAGGTCGTCGAACACCTGTTGGGCAATCCTGATGTGCGTAAGATCATATGGGTGACGTCACGTGCGAACCTGTTCACGAGGGATGACAGCGCTTTCGTCAACATGTCGTACACGCCATCTTATAGCCAGCGCTTTCATTCGCTGCCACTTCAAGAACGTCGGGCTATCGTCGATGACGAATTACTCACCAGTGACGGCATTTCAGCCGAATTGTGCAACCGCATCTATGAAATTAGCTATCATCGTAGCGCGAGTGGCTATAGTGACGAGATCATTCAACTGCTGCCCGCACTCGTTATGAAGGAGTTGTCTCCTCATCCACATGGTTGGCAAGCGCTGTTGGCTCCCCGTGGCGCGCCTTTGCGAACAGTAGAAGCCGATCGTATCGTACTTGCCACCGGTTTTCAGCCTCGCTCGCTTCCGTTCATCGATCGCCTATTGGCTTCCGCCGTCATCGAAGATGACCTGCCGGTCGTAGATGAAGATTACGCCGTTCAATTCAAGGATAGTGCTCCAGGCCAGGTTTATCTGCAGAGCCGGACGCGCGTCCAAAACGGCTTGCAGAGTGTGAATTTGTCACTCGTAGCGTACCGAAATAGCCGCATCGTCAATAGACTGCTCGGGCGTGATCATTATGCGAACGTCCCAGATCGGCAGATCTTCGGGGTCTAGAATGGCAACATGCAAGAACAAAAGGATCGATAATTCTCCGCAAAAGCAATGCAGCTCGCCAAACAGCACCGTGCACAAGGACAAACGGGCGACATTTCCATGAACCGGCAAACTGCCTTCTCAACCGGGGCAGCTTTTTCAGGCAGATCAATTCTGATGAGGAGAGACTTACCCATGTTAACCGAAGCACAAAAAGCAACATGGCATAAAACTGGATACCTCAAGTTAGAGGAATTTTTCGACCAGGAAAGTCGTGACCGTCTCTCAACTCTTGTCGAAGATATTTCGTGCTGGGAGATAAGCGACGACAAATGGTTGATGTGGTTCGAAAAAACGACGGACAACAAAAAAATAATTTCCAAGGTCGAGAACTTCCTCGAATTCAATGCCCCTCTGCGTGACCTGATCCTGGCTGACCACCGTATCGAGTCAATCGTCGAGTCCTTGTTGGAGGAAGATGCCCGGATGCTCAAAGAGCTGCTGATCTTCAAATATCCCGATAGTGGCGGCTATCGCCCGCATCAGGACATCTACCATGTCCCTCATAAGCTGCCAGACCGGATGGTCCATGCAATTGTTGCAATCGGCATCGACGATTCCGGCCCAGACAATGGAGGGCTTTTCTTCAGCCCCGCCAATCACAAGAAGGGTGTATTTCCGATGGATGCCGGCGGTGTGATTTACCCCGACATCGTCGAAACGTTCGCCTGGGAGCCGGTGTCATGGAAGGCCGGCGACATCTTTATCTTTGACGATTATGCGCCGCATTATTCGAAACCTAATAAAAGTGAAAATTCCCGGAGGGTAATTTACTTGGTGTTCCAGCGCGCTTCCACCGGGGGCCCAACGCGGGCCGAGTACAACAAACTCAAGCGCGCCTACAATCCTCCCGAGGGCAAGGTCTCCAACATCGATGAACTCAAGCCGCCGAACGGCATTTTCTATCGCGAGTGAAGCACCGCGTGGGAGGCAAACATGTATACGAAACAGATCGACGGCTCAATCATGCGCCCGGAGTTTGGCGTTCTGGTGTGCCGATTGCTTGAACATCTGCCGCAGACGGTCGCAACGGGCTTCGGGACTTCGATTGTGGAGGTGGTGGCGAACGGTGCAGTCGATCTTCATTCGCACCCAGAGCACGAACTTTGGGTACTGATCTCGGGCAGTGGCGTGTTCGAAGCCGACGGCGAAACCACGGCGGTCGGCGAGAACACGTTGCTCTACATAAGGCCACACCAAACGCACGCGATCAAAAATAGCGACCCTGAAACCAGTCTGAAGTTCTTTTCGATATGGTGGGATTGAATTGAGCGTAAAGCAAAAAACTTACTTTGCCTGCTCGGCGCCCCCATGCCCGAATGGAAAGCTGCACCTTGGGCATATTGGAGGGGTGTACCTGCTAACAGACGTGTTCATACGCTTTCAGCGAATGGTAGGGAATGCGGCCTATCACGTAACAGGTGCTGATGAACATGGCACTTATACGCTGTTGAAAGCCCGCAAGCTTGGCAGGCCAGTTGATGACGTTGCACAAATGCACATTGATGAAATCCTGCGTTGTCTGCGGGTAGTAGATATTGAGCCGGACGTATTTGTCAGGACTTCAAGCGAAGACCACAAAGAGCGAAGTCTCGCAATCTACGACCAACTAAGAGCCTTAGGCTACATCGAGCTGCGGGACGCAGAGCAATTGTATTGCGAAACGTGCGGAGAGTTCGCAGCAGACTCACTTGCGATCGGGCGGTGCCCGGCTTGCAATGCGGAAACAGATAGTAACCTTTGCGAAGATTGCGGCCTCGCGCTGCAGCACAATCTACTACGCAATCCCATCCACACCGTATGCGGATGCAGCCTTGTTTTACGACCGATCCGCCAGGCCCATTTTGACCTCAAGAAATTTGCTCCCGCACTTGATGACGCCATTGAGGCCAGCAGATGGCCGGAGACCATAAAATGCAAAGAACGCGACTGGTTACGGACAAAATTGCGGTCATTGCCAATGTCGCGGCATTTCGATCGTGGTGTGACGTTGAGCTCCCCGGCAGATGTGGCAGGTCAAACTCTGCTGACGTGGTTTGAAGGATTGTGGTGCTACGAGACAGGAATCGAACGCATCTGCAAGCAAAGTGGTGCAGATCTTGACGACACTTTGCGTGACCCGAATACGAAACTCGTATTCTTCATGGGCCAGGATAACCGATTTTATTATACGATCGGCGTCACTGCTGGTTTGTTCGCACGTGGTTACGCGATCCCACACAATCATGCGATCCAGGACTTTTATAAACTCGAAAGCGCAAAATTTTCTACTGGCCGCGATCATGCTTTGTGGGCTGACGAGGTGGCGGCAGACATCGACACGAACGTGCTGCGCTATTATTTGGCCAGCATTGCAAAGCCATTTGGCAGAAACGACAACGATTTTCTGATCGAGGGGCTGGTTCAGGCGGAGGTGCGCATTCATGCTTTCGAAACCGTTTTGCGCCGACACGCTGGATGTAACGAGACGCTGAGGGTCGACAAACTCACGCGCGAGCAGATCCACAATGCTAAACGGTATTGCGAAGCCATGGAGGACACGCGCGTTTGGGATGCTCTAAATGCGTTGAACGCTTTTTTCGACGCTGCGAGTTTTTCAAAGACAGGTACCTTGGTCAGCGCAACGGAAATTTCGGTATTCCTGAGCCTTCTTTATCCGGTGACCCCGACACTTGCGGCTCGCTATGGTGCTTGCTTTTTCGGACTCGGATGGCGACCCCGGCTCTATGACGAAGCTATTCAGCCAAGTGCAGGCTCACGTGAAGCGATTGATTTCACCCGATTTGCCCGCCCGATTCCGGCCGCCTTTATAGCAGCCTACCAAAAACGATTTAGGCAACCACAGACGAAGGCGTGACTTCCTGCCTACCGCAGCGAGATCTGCACGGCTTTAAACATAGTCGGTTGTTCATTGACGATGTCAAAACCACGAATGCTTTTGTCCGCTTCACACTGTTGCGCGTTCCGGCGAACGGTTTTGATACGCAGGTGGAGACTTCAATTGTTTAGCGTCGATCGGATTGGCGTCCTTCGCGTTCCTATGGAGCGAATCTGCCTTATTCGCTGCATAATCCTTTCCGCCTGATCAACAATTTCGGGCACCGAGGTAAGTTCACCGAACGTCCCCCGGGCCAATGGGCCGGCAATGAACAGGTCATCGACGGGTGTCCCGTCCCGTGCTAAGGCGCGATTCTCGCGATCGCATTTGATGCCGAGACCATGCGGATCCTTTGTGATCAAAGCGGCGCGCTCGAGGTCCAACAAACAGGCCTGGCTGCCGATTACATTCTCATGATCGGGGCCGGTTGCGAGAATCAGCCACTGTGCGCGGTCCTTCTCTATATTGCCATGCGGCGTAGTTGCGACGTCGACTAAAATGTCTCGGCTGCCGCATTCGGCGGAAACTATTCTTCCCGCACGAATGTGGAGGCGACCAGCTGCTGTCTCGCGGGCGACGAGTTCCTTGATTTGAGGTGGCATCCGGAAGCGGTGGATGTCGTACCATCTACGAAGATGGCGCAAGAAACACCGTTGCTCCTCGAGCGGCAGCGCCTGCCATATTGCCTGCCCCTGATGCCGCAGCGCATCGAAAACGATCTGCCAGGGCAATCTTTTTTCCGTTACGTCGCTGATAGCCAATCGAACCTGTCGCAGAAGGCAAAGCGCCGTCTTAGGAACGCGTTTTAGCAAGTCATCACCGTCTAGCGTGAAGCTGCCCGTCGCGTGGGGCCGCGGCAGACGTCCTGAACGCGACAATAAAGTGATCTCTCCACTATGACCGCGAGCGCGCAAGGTTGCTAGCACGTCAAGTGCGGTCAATCCGGCACCGATGATCCATATATTGTCCCTTTGCTGGATCTTTTGAAAAGCGCCAGAGGTAGAGGGATTTGAGACAAAACGTGGATGAAATTGCAGCGCAGAAGCAAATTGTGCTGGCGTCCTTGGTGGCGGATGACCGGTAGCAACAACGACGATGTCGGCGTGAAGGATCGTCCCGGCATTTCCTTCGATTCGCCAGCGGCCATTCTGTCGATGAATGCGCTCGACACGCTCGCACGCATGTATGATGCTGCCATTTTCGAGAAGCGGCCGCATCTCATTGTCCATGAAGTCCGCAAAATCACCTCTCCGTGCATAGATTGCTCCCTCTGTTCCAGCCTCCGGATCTCGCCCAGCACGACCGGTTTCACAAAACCAGCGGGCGAACCTCTGCGGGTCTCCGGGTATTGCCCGCATCCGGTGGGCGGCAACGTTTAAGCGAAGTGACGGATCATTTGTGTCGTAGGCAACGCCGGCACCAAGGCGCGACCTTGGCTCGAAGACCACAATCTCATCAGGCTCGAACAGGCCTGAGAGTGCGAGCAAGCGACTTATCGTCGCCCCACTGAACCCGCCTCCGACAATGGCCACCCGGCTCACGGTAGTCAACGAAGGCGACGGTTCTTGTGAGGACTGCATTGGTTTCAATAAACCTAACTCCCTTCGGCTAACAGTGGCTGAAACAATGCACACTTATTTTATAGATTCAATCCATAAATATGTTGTCCCGGGTCCGGCATTTACCTCGAGCGCCGTGAGCACAATCTTGGGGTCGAGACTTAATTGGGTTCACAATGAGATCGCCACGGCGAGACAGACGCCCGATAGGGAGATGTCCGCTGTCGTGGCGATGCGTTGGAGATCCTTGAGCCGCGCTCTACCGCCTGACGAGAGCTGACACGGAAGAGAATCAAGCGGCAAAGTTGCGGCTGTATCGAAAGCTCTCCATCAGCGGGGCAAAGGCTTCAACGGCGAAAGCGGTCAAAACGCGGCCAATCCCAGGGGTGGTCCGCACGCGTCGCGCCGTATCGGCTTCCGCTACCAGCGCCTTGATCTTCCGGCTGGGATTGATGCGGATCCTCTTCTCGGCAATCTGCTCCACCAAATCACGGCACTCCTCGCGCTCAAATCGGGCAACACGGTTCAGTGCATTCAGGATATCTTTAATCCCGTTGAGCTGACGATTTCCTTGTGAAACAATATCCGCATACTAGATGCAGTGGACGACATCGCGCGCCACCATTTCCTCATAGGCAGGAAGCAGGGCGGCAAGCGCAGCCCTCTCAATAGCCGAGTTCACCGGCCACCAAACGGTATAGCGCCTTTCTACCTTAGCGCTTGGCGCGTAGACCCCTAGGATCCCTTCTGCATGCTTAACCAAATGGACACCGCTCACCCTCAATCCAAGGTCAGGCAACCATATGTCACCCACGGCTAGGATTTCATAGCTGTGGCTACCATTGTCTCTCCATTTTCGAATGTACAAAACTTCAGCTTTCATACCGGCTATTCCATCTGCGACAATGCAGGATCGCTGCGGGCAATGTGCGTGCTTGTTTTCTGAAACTCCCATACGGACAGCCTTCATTTCGCGGATTTGACATGCTGTTCGCCATCCGTCATCGGCTTTCACAGCAGCTCGCGCTGACATTCATCTCGCCACGGCCGAAAACTTGGATCCTGTTCTGACTTCCACGAGAGCGGACCGCGACGAACTTGTCGACGTTGAGGTTTGCACTGCCGCCCGTCGGCCATGCATGGCTAACTCGTCGGATGGGCCGCCAGACATTAGCGAGAATAGCGGCAGGATCTCCGCGCAGGGATAAGGGGTTCACCCGTGGTCCCCACGCAATTCGGGTCGCTTTGTGCCCACTCGTTCGAGCTTATTGTAGGATCCCGTTGAGGTCTCACCGCAGCTGCGAAGCCCCACTCATATCCGTTTGAACTTGGCATCAAGGCTCCACGCTCCCGGACCGGCCAAGACCAGGTAGAGGAACACGAAGCAAAACAGGATCGCTGCATCGCCGCCGTTAAGCACGGGAAAAATGCTGTGGCCTGGTAAATGTATGATCCAATAGGCGACGGCCATTTGACCTGACAAAAGAAAGGCTACCGGTCTCGTCAGGACGCCAACAAGAATAGCCAGGCCGCCGATCACCTCCAGAAGACCCGCAGTCAACATGAAGGGTGACAAACCACCCAAACCTCCTGTTCCGACGAGGCCGCCTGAAGGGAAGCTAAATAGCTTCATGGTGCCATGTTCGATGAATAGTAGCGCGGTAACGATCCTCAGCACGGCAAGTGCCGTCTGCGCGTATTTCGAAACATCCTTCAAAGCAGTCTCCAGTTTTCCGTTTGTCTCGTCGAAAAGGCCTAATCGACTGGAATTCGCATTAGATTCCGCCGTGGCCGTTAACACGGACCAGGGCGGATCATTCCTCGCAAATATCGTGCCATAGGAACTGCCCGGAAGCGTACGATGGTTACCGTGCAGGAGGGATAGGGATTCTGGGTGCGAAATCGTGGCAAACGATTCTGAAGCTTCACAGGAGCGGCTGACGCGCCCCACCTTTCAAATAGCACTGACACACTATTCATGCAGGACGGCTTGAAGGTCACTGCTTCTTTCTTCTTAATTCAGCCGCGCGACGATTGTAGAAGGCAAGGATTGCCCGTCTGACGATTCTGAAGGTTTTAAGGTAACAACATTCATGCATGATGCTGTCGTTATTCGTTCCGGTATTTCACAGGCAGTTGTCAACCGAAAAGGAGCAGAGCTAGTTGGGTGGCGGGTCGGTGCAAACGACCTCCTTTGGTCCCGGCGCCCTCCAGGTTGGAACCAAGCTTGTCCCCTGATGTTTCCTTCATGCGGATGGAGTGAGGCTTCGCTTGTCGAAATAAAAGGGCAACTTTATCCGATGCCCGTTCACGGCTTCATCAGCATGCAGGAATTTGACGTGGTTTCCATCTCCAAAAGCGAGGTGACATTAGAAACATCTGACGATGAATTCACGAAAACGATGTTTCCATTTTGTTTTATTTTCAGGATTACGTATAAAATTTCAGATAGTGAGCTGAACGTCGATATTTCCGTAAAAAACAGCTCCCGTAGTGAACTCCTCCCTTATGCGATCGGAATACATCCGGGATTTAGATGGCCCTTACTGTCTGCCCGGAAAGATACCTGGCGGCTGGAATTCGAGAAATTGGAATCCCCTCTCGTCCCATGCATATCTTCCGAAGGTCTAATTCGAAGTATTCAACGGAAAATTTCATTTCACGGGCGGTACCTTCATCTAAATGAGAGCCTTTTCCAAAATGAAGCCCTTTGTTTTTTGAATGCAAACAGTAAACGTCTGTCGCTGGTTGGGGAAAAGGCCTCCATTACAATTGAGGCGCCAAATGCACGTCACTGGGTCGTATGGTCTCTTCCACAGCAAGACTTCCTCGCGTTAGAACCATGTACAGGTCATGGTGACATGGAGGGTAGACGCATTCCATTCGAAGAGCGGGATTATAATGTCAACCTCGCCCCAGGAGAGGAGCAAATATTTCGAGTACGATTTGAGTTTGCGCAGCACGAAGATTAGTCTTCAGAAGACTTGCACTATAGGGCATATCAGCGGCGTTGCGTTCACGCCTCTATTTGACCTGCTTGTCCGCTGAATCGATTGGTGTTGAAACAAAGCGCATCCCAATGCCGAGCTTCTTGATATAGCGCCTTATGTCGAAGGTGCGGGAAGGCTCCGCATTTTAACAAGTTTGCAGGAGCAGCGTAGAGACTTATTCCGATAACGGTTCGTTACGGTCTCGCGGCGATGGTCTGCGGCGCAACAGTCGTGCAGACCACCGTGCAAATAAATAAATGCCTAAGATATGAATTGAATACGCTTTTTTATTTGTAAAATCAAATCATTAGCTTCAACTATGCCTCTTCCGTTTTGGGAGGACTTGTGCATACATCGGGCGAACTCACCTCTGCGACGACGTCGCACGGGCAGATGACAACGGCGGTGGGTGAAATGCCGGAGTGTTTTCAATTGGTTTCATCTCCATCGATCGCGTGCCGCACGCCGACCCTAAGCGAGGCGTTTGGCTCGACTTTTGTTTGCATACCCGTTGCAGGAAGTCATCAAGCTTCCCCTAAGTCTTGCGTTCGCCCGGGAGATTTCTCCTTCGGCACGAAAAATGCTTGGCTCATGCGGGAGCCCCCGTAAACGGAGAAAGATTTATGAGCCGCGCCAGTTCATCCGCAGCTTTCCTTATTACGGCTTCGGCCGCGCTTTTTGCATTCTACGCAATCCATGTGGAAGATTCTTCAAGTACCGGCGCGACTTGGAGCCCTTGGCAAAATCGACATGGATCCACCCGAGTGTGAACATTGGGCGTCGTCATGCGACGTCGAGTTCAAATGCGGAGGCGAATTTCAAACATCAGTCCGAACGAACCCGCGCTGTGATCCATGACGTAGATCAGTGTGATCCGAACAACCAATTTTTCCAAACAGTCGCGTGCCATTATCAAGCGTAAAAAAAGATGAAGCTGTAAGTTAGGCAGCGTCGTCATCGAAGCGCCGAGTGTCACGTTTCCCCTAAGAGCGTGATCATGTAATTCAATCGTAGGTAACGTGATGATATCCATTCGTACAGCCGCCCCCGCCCTGCTGCTTCTGCTGGCAGGTTGCGTCAGCGGCCCCGAGCATAAGACACCGGAAATGCCCCTAGCGGCCAAGTTCTCGGAGGGCGGTACGAAGATCAACGGCGACGTCGCAGGTTCGCAATGGTGGACCGCCTTCGGCGACAGGAAGCTGAATGCCTTGGTTGAACAAGGACTTGCAGAAAACCTCAATATCCAGCAGGCGCTGGAGCGCATCAATCAGGCGCAGGCGCAGGTCGTCAGCGCTGCGGCCGGCGGAATGCCGAGCCTTCTCGTGTCAGGCAGCAACACGCTCAGGGGCGAAAAGGGCAGTCAGCGCAACAAGAGGGAAACGGAAAACACCACCGGCGGCGGCCTCACGGCTTCGTGGCTGCTCGATCTGTGGGGCCAATACCGTCGCGCCAAGGAAAGCGCCAACGCATCGCTGGATGCGGCCTATTCCAACGTCGACGTTGCTCGCCTGACCTATCTCCGGGATCTGGCAAACAGCTACGTCAATGTCCGCTATTATCAGGCCCGCGTCGCGATCGCACGGGACAACCTGAAGTCTCGCCGCGAAACGCTTGAACTCACCAAATTCCAGCTCGATGCCGGCGCCGTTTCCCGCCTCGACGTTGTCCAAGCCGAAGGTCTCGTCAACTCGACGCTTTCCGAAATTCCGGGCCTCGAAATCAGCTACCGTCAGGCCGTGCATCATATCGCAACCCTGCTGAACGTACCGTCGGCAACCATTATCGCCCAGTTGCAGGGTGGCGGCGTCCAGCCGGTATTCCCCGGTCGCGTCAATTCCGGCGTCCCGGCCGACCTCATCCGCAACCGGCCCGACATCCGGGTCGCCGAGCGTAACCTTGCCGCTGCGACCGCTCAGATCGGCGTGGCGGAGGCCCAGCTCTATCCGACGATCACGCTCGGCGGTTCGATTTCGCCGTCCTATACCCATACGAAGTCCAACAACGGCAACCTGACGAAATGGTCGTTCGGTCCGAGCCTGTCGCTGCCGATCTTCGATGGCGGCGCATTGCGCGCCAATGTCAAGAGTGCCGAATCCACCAGCCGCGAGCGGTATATCGTCTGGAAGCAGACCGTGCTGTCTGGTGTCGAACAGGTCGAAAGCGCCCTGTCGGCCGTCAGCCGCGATGCCCAGACGGTTGGCGCACTGCGGGCGCAGGTGAAGTCGTATCAGGAAGCCCTCGATCTTTCCACGGAAAGCTATAAGGACGGCGCATCTTCGCTTCTCGACGTTCTCGACGCGCAGCGTTCGGTTTCTAATGCGCAGGAAAGCCTCGCTGAGGCCGTCCAGCAAAGCGCTCTCGACTACATCTCTCTGAACATCACGATCGGCGCCGGCTATATTCCCGCCGAAAAGCCGACTGTTGTTGCGAAGCCGGCCACGTTTGTCAAAGTCGCCGCCGAGCAGGCACGGAACTGACCCGATCAACCGGCCTTGCGCAGTCGGGCGGCTTACGTCGGGGTCAAACGTAGCGACATAGGCGAGTTTTCCTCAGGACAGTACATGGAAGCCTCGGGATGTTGTCGACAAATTGTTGGTCTGTGTTCCAGCGTCACCCCGGAATACGAGCTCGATGACCAAGATCTAATCGACCTGACAGCTGGACACTCGTTATTCATACCGTCAGGCGTGGTTCAAAAGACCTTGGCAACGACGAAGCGTCAGAATTGGCGACCTATGTGGGGTCAGACCTCGCCGAGACCGCGAAGTAAGTCAGAACGTCGCGGCGACACCTTATTCACATCCGTGAAGACGAGGTTCGTGGCGAAAGTCGATTGTTCCCACTGGCCCTATTTTTAATCATGCTCCTGTCGGCGGCGCTGCGGCGGACGGTTCGGACGCAAGCGCGCTACGCAGACGCTCCTCCTGCTCGGGCGAGAGCGACGTTCTCAATATCCGCGCATGTTCGCCCTGGAACTCCTGCAGCACCTTCTCCGGCTGAACCTTCCGAATTAGCAAAAAGAGCGCCGAGCTGTTTACCGGGATCGTGTCGGCCAGCCGCGTAATGAGGTCGTCGTCGATGCCGTAGTCCGTCATCGAGCCTGCCAAAGCGCCGGAACCTGCTCCGAAGGCACCGCCGAGAACCATGCCCGCAAGAGGATTTAGGAACAAAAGGCCGACAAGCGATCCCCAGATGGCGCCCGACAACCCGCCACTCGCGGCGCCGGCTGCTGTCAGATTGACGCTCTGCTTCAGACGAACCTTGCCCGAAGCGTCGCGGATCGCAACCACGGAGTCTTCAAGATCGACCAGATATTCCTTCTGGAGTTGAATGAGGCGATTGAGGACAACGTCCGCCTGGTCGGAGTTGTCAAAGCCGAGCACTACGAGTTCAGACATCGTTTTTTCCTTCGGTTTGGTGTTGCTGATATCGAAATTCGCCTTAATCCGAGAATTTTACCACGTCCGTGTGAGGTTGCGATGAAAGTAGGTACCCGCTTGCCGTCTGCGACCGATCAGCCATTGTCTATAACATCCGCTCGCATCGCCATTTCATCAGCCTGAATTAATGTGAAGTTGTCATTATGCCGGACCATACTGACCTCACTGATGATTGAGCGCACGTTGATCCCGCTCGAGACCGACGCAGTGAGCATCGCTTGCTCACGGTCTTTTCCGGCATTGGTACTCTCGTAACGCGGACTACCGCAATGCGATCTTGGAATTCGATTGGGCGCCCGGCGGCGAAACGGAATGCGGCGAATGCTACATGCGCCGCGGCTCTCGAAGCATCAAGGGATCGCAAGCGGGCCAGAGCGGGCCTGCAGCTTGGAGTAAGCCATTGACGAAGTGGCGTAATCGAGCCCATGGCGGTTCTGAAGTTCCAACCTGCAATCAAGCCTCTTTTGGATAAAGGAAAGCCCAGCTCTTGATGTGATGGGATTCGAACTTGCAGAGCCTGCAATTATCAACGCCACACGAGCTGTCGTCACGCCCTGAAACGGTCAAATGAGGTGAGGCGTCTCATCGGTGGATCAGCGTCATCCCAGCGATAGATTTCAGAGCGCAGATAGCGAAGCTCGTCGTCGAGACCCTCTTCTGCAATCTCGGTCCACCAACATTTCGGGCGACCATCACTACCATCCGACCAACGGTAGCCGCGCGCCTTCAGGTGATCCTTCATGTCGAACGGACTGTTTTCGGCGTAGATGCGGACACGACAACGCTGGCTGGCTTGATAGAGTTCGGCGAACGGCGTTTGCCCGAAGCCGATGCAATCCTCTGCGAGAACTTCGAGCAACGCAAAACAGTCATCCACTGCCCGATGCCCCTCATGAAAATAGCCTGCCTGTCCGATCAAATATCCAAGCTTGGTTCCTTCGAAGCGACGTGACGCCCAATCGATTTCCGAGACCGAGCACGCCCAGGCTTTGCCGGCGAATATGGGTGAAAAGGCCTCGCAGAAGGGCCGATCGAAGCCAGCATTGTGAGCGATGATGAGGTCGGCTCCTTCGACAAGCGCGCGCAGTTGCTGAAGATCAATGATTTGGCCGGCCACCATTTCGTCGGTGATGCCGGTCAGACGCGTGATCTCTTCTGGGATTGGTGTGCTCGGCTGCTGTAGGCCACCATAGACGCCGATGATGTCGCCGATATTGCCCGCTTCATCAAAGGTGAACGCAACAGCGCCGACCTCGACGATTTCGTCCTTGCGATGGTTGAGGCCAGTGGTTTCGGTATCGAGGATAACGCCCTTCAACGGGAATCCGGGCCGCGCCTCCGTTGCGATGGCACGCGGTTCGAGTTTTTTGAGGATGCGATATCGGCCGGTCGCCTGGAGTTGCTGCACCATGTCGTCCTCACTCAAGGCAGCCGATGGTTGGCGCTTCGGGAGCAATGAAGCAGCTGCCTTCGCGGAAGGTGTCTCACTTGAAACAAACAAATCGAACTGCTGCGTCACTCAGTCCCCGACGTTATCTTAGAACGAACTCTCCAGACTGCATTGTCCGGCAAATCGGTATAGGCTATCTCCTCCAAAAAATCAGGAGAAAAAGCACAGGATAACGGCGATGTAACTGATCTGACATGCGTCACAGCCCGACCGTACCGCCTCTCACACAATGATGCATGTTGGTCTACTTAGACAGGATCGCCGGTCCAGTCTTCATGTCTACGGCGTATTCGGATCACGAAAATTGCTCCGTTTTCCTCGATCCTGTAGACAATAGGATGGGCCTCGAACGGATGAATTCTAACTGGTGGCGAAATCTCTTCCAGCTCACGTGCCATTCGCGGGTTGGCGGCAATGAGGTCAAGCACAGCGAACAAGTCATCATGATATCGCCTCGCCTGTGTGGATCCGAACATGCTTACACCTTGTTCGGCGATCGCAATGATGTCCTCTTCCGCCTCAACTGAAAGGCTAAAATTAAAATGCATTATCTGCTGCCGCGCATAGTGTCCACGCGCGCGACTGCCGCAACAAAGAAGGCGCCGAGCTTCGCACTTGACCGCAGGAGGCAATATCAATGACAGGCCGAGGGTTGGAATTCGCGTGATTTGATCGACAACGAGAAGCGTTTGCCAAAAACGCCTCCAGTCCCGATCAAGGTGTGGGTTCGATGACTTTATGCTGAGATGGAGTCATCTCTAGGGATTTCCCCGTATCGCCGCCGAGATCGCCTGGCAAATTACTGAACTCCGTCTCTCGCCCGCAGGTCGCATGGCGTCGAAGCGCTCGGCGATTGAACGATTTGAGCAAATTTTGCAGGTCGTCGACGAAGGTGAAGATGACCGGGATAATGATGAGGCTGAGCAGCGTTGATATCATCACGCCGCCGATCACCACAATGGCCATCGGCTGCCGGAAGCTGGAATCCCCACCCGACAGGCTGAGCGCGGCCGGCAGCATGCCCGAGGCCATGGCAAGGGTGGTCATGACGATCGGCCGCGCCCGCTTGTGGCAGGCATCGACGAGCGCATCGAACCGGGACATGCCTCGGCGACGTGACATGATCGCATATTCGATGAGAAGGATGGAGTTCTTCGTCACAACGCCCATCAGCATGAGAAGGCCGATGACGGCAGGCATCGAGAAACTGGTGCCCGTCACCACCAGCGGCACCAGCGCGCCGCCGAGCGAGAGCGGCAGGGCCATCAGAAGCGTGAGCGGCTGCAGGAAATCGTGGAACAGCAGGACGAGCACCGTATAGATGCAGAACACACCGATCGCCATCGCAAGCGCGAAGCTCTGGAACAGCTCGGAGCTGCGCTGAAGCTCGCCGTGTTCCACCAGCGTAACGCCTGGCGGCAGATGCTGGAGAGCCGGCAGCGCCTTCGCCTCGCGGTTGACGTCGCCGAGGATGCGGCCATTGAGTTCGACGGAAACGGTGACATTGCGCATGCGGTCGATACGATCGATCTCCGAAGGACTGCCGCCGATGCGGATATCGGCAATCGATCCGAGATCGACATTGCCTTTGGCGCCGGGAACGCGCATGTTTTTGATGTCGTCGAGATTGGTGCGCGTTTCCGGCGAGAAGCGGACGACGATCGGGATCTGCCGCTGTGGCAGATTGAGCTTCGGCAGATCCGAGGAATATTCCCCATTTGTCGCCACGCGCACGGCGCTCGCGATTGCATTCGATGTCACGCCGAGCGCTGCAGCACGCGCAAAATCGGGGGTGATCTGGATTTCCGGCGCTTGCCTCGCCGCCGTCGATGTCACGGCGCCTATGCCCTGCAGCGTTCGAAGCTGCTCCTCGAGCGCCGTGCTTGCGCTGTCGAGGGCATTGGCATCGTCGCTGGCCAGAGTGAACTCGAGCTTGGTACCGTTGCCGATACCGACCGCCACACGCACTCCGGGGAGGACGGAGAGCGCCTGCCGGATATCGTTCTCGATCTCCGACTGCTTGCGGTCGCGCCCATCAATCGGCGTCAGCGTGGCGACGATCGCGGCAGACCCGACACTGCTCCTGGCGACCGTCGCACCACCGCCCGAGGATCCCGAGCCGACAGCAGCAAACACATGTGTCACGTCGGGAATCTCACTGAGAATATCTGCGGCCTTCCTGGTTGCAGCGTCGGTTTGCTCGACAGTGGCGCCGGGCTGCAGGGTGAGCGTGATCTGCGTCCGCGAGTCGTCAGCGGCTGGCAGGTATCCCGTTCTTAAGAGG
This sequence comes from Rhizobium sp. CCGE531, assembly GCF_003627795.1. NCBI lineage: Bacteria > Pseudomonadati > Pseudomonadota > Alphaproteobacteria > Hyphomicrobiales > Rhizobiaceae > Rhizobium > Rhizobium sp. CCGE531. Next base: position 528,678 of record NZ_CP032687.1, read on the forward strand.
GGGATAACGGAAAGCGAAACCGCAACGACGACGGCAGTCACGGCCACTGTTGTCTTCCGGTGATCGAGGGCAGCCTTCGCGAGCGCCATATAGGCGCGCATGATTCGGCCATCCTTCTGCTCCGACGGATGAGCCTTCATGAAATAGGCGGCCATCATGGGGGTAAGCAGACGCGCAACGACAAGCGAGGCAACGACGGCAACAGCGGCGGTGATGCCGAACTGACGGAACAGGAGGCCCGGTATGCCGCTCATGAATGCCGTCGGCAGGAAGACGGCGACCAGCGTGAAGGTGGTGGCGATGACGGCCAGCCCGATCTCGTTGGCCGCCTCCATCGCGGCATCGATCGGCCGCTTGCCCATCTGCAGGTGGCGGGCAATGTTTTCAATCTCGACGATGGCGTCGTCGACGAGAATACCTACCACAAGCGACAGCGCCAGCAAGGTGACGACGTTCAGACTGAAGCCCGCCAGGTACATGACCAGGAAGGTCGGTATGGCCGACAAGGGCAGTGCCACAGCCGACAGGATCGTCGCGCGCCAGTCCCGAAGGAAGAGCCAGACGACCACGATTGCCAGGATCGCACCCTCATACAGTATGTGCATCGAGCCGTCATAATTGCCGAGAATTGACCCGATCAGGCTGTAGACTGCATGGATCTGCACATTGGGATGCGACGCTGCGAAGTTTTTCATTGCCGTGCTAACGTCAGCCGAAACGCTGCTGTCGGAAAACCCGTTCGAACGCTTGATTTCGACGGCGATCACCGGCTTGCCGTCGAGATAGGCCATCGAGGAGCGCTCCGCGAAGCTGTCCTTGACCGAGGCGATGTCGTCGAGCCGGGCCTGCTGCCCGTTAGCGAGCGGTATAGTGAGCTCCCTCAGGGCCCCGACCGACTCTACGGCGCCGAGCGTGCGCAATGTCTGACGCGTGCCGCCGACTTCGCCAAGGCCGCCAGACTTGTCGGCTTGCACGGCCTTCAACTGCGCTGATACGGTCGCGGCGGTGACGCCGAACGACGCCATCGTCGAAGGATCGAGATCGACATGGACCTCGCGATCGATCCCGCCGATGCGGTTGACCTGGCCGACGCCCGGGACCGATAGCAGTGCCTTGGTCAGATCGTTATCGACAAACCAGGAGAGTTCGGTCTCGTTGAGAGCGGTCGAGCGGACGGCATAGGTGACAAGTGCGGAGCTTTGGACGGTGGCCTTCGTAACGATCGGTGTCGCCATCTGTGCCGGCAGATCGGCCTTGACGCTATCGACGGCATTGCGGACCTCATTGAGGGCCGTTTCGCTGTCTTTCTGCAGCTTGAAGGATACCTTGGTCGAGACGGTGCCGTCGGTGATCGTCGTGAGAATATGATCGAGATGGCTCAAGGAGGTGAGGCTATCCTCGATGGTGCGGGCAACCTCCGTCTCGAGCTGCGTCGGCGCAGCGCCGTCGAGCGTGGCGGTGACACTGATAGTCGGCAGGTCCATATCCGGAAAGTACTGAACCGCCAGCTGTTTGAATGCCCAAAGCCCGCCAAATCCAAACATCACAAACAGCAATATCGCTGGTATGGGATTGCGGATCGAGAAGGCGGAGAAATTCATCAGTTCTTCTCCGCAATCTTCACGAGGTCATTGTCCGACAGAAAGGCACCGCCCGACGTCACGACCTTCGACGACCGATCGATGCCGAAGACGATCTCGACTTCACCATTGTTGCGGCGGCCGGTTTCGACGCGGACCCGTCGCACCCGCTTGTCCTCGCCGGCGGTGAAGACGTAGCTGATGCCATCCCGGAACACGATTGCGGTCTCGGGGACGGTGAGCGCCGGTGTGGTCTGCAACTCGATGCTGCCCGTGACGTAGAGGCCGGTCCGCGGACGAATGTCGGCGGGAAGCGCGACATAGACGATCGCCCGGCTGGTGTCGGTGCTGACCGAGGGTCCGACAAGCCGCACCTTGCCGGCAATGACGTGACCTTCCGGCCCGTTGATCCTAACGCTCAGGCCTTCCGAAATCCGCGGCAGATAACGCGCCGATACTTCGGCCTGCCATTCGACACGCTGCTGGCGCACCATGCGGAACAGCTCGGTGCCGGTGGAGACGACGGCGCCGAGGTTGGCGGAACGCGAGGTTATGAGGCCATCGTCGGCGGCGGTGATGGTCGTATGCGCAAGCTTGATCTTTTCGCCGTCGAGCGCTGCTTCCTCCGATGTCAGGCTTGCCGTCGCCGTCTGCTCGTCCGCCAGATATTCAGTGATTTTCTCGTCGGCGAGGGCCCCCGAAGTGCTGAGCTGGCGTGCACGATCCGCATTCGCCTTGGCCTTTGTCAGATTTGCCTTGGCAGTCACGACAGCCGCCTCCTGCTTGCGAAGGTCCGCCAGTACGCTGTCCTGCGAAAGCCGGGCCAGCGTCTGCCCCTTCGTGACCACGGACCCGACATCCGCCAGGACGTCGGTGATGCGCAGGCCGCTCGTCTCGGAGGCGATGATTGCTTCCTGCCAGGGTTTCAGCCAGCCGCTCGCGGGAACGGTTTCCGGCCAGTCCCGTATTGCCGGCGCCGTCAGAGAAACGGTCAGAGCGGGTGCGGCCGCCTGTTCAGCCATGCTATTGGCGCAGGGAAACTGGAGTGCTGCACAGACAAGAACGGCAACGAGTAGAAGACACGGTTTTCTCAAATGGCAATTCCTCGCAGTTCACGGGTGTCCGCGCGCAACCGTGGCGTCAAAAATGTCGGCTGTTGTGGTGCAAAGTTGAAATGCCTGACGGTCTCGAAGGTGACAAAACTCAACTGTTCAAAACATCTTGGCGACACCAGTGATGTCGGGCTATTCCGCCATCCAAAGCAGCAGTTTTTTGTCGGCGACTCCGTCAGAGATCGCCAATCAGCTGCTGGATTGAGCCAGGATTGGGCGCGCTCGCCAACTATAACAAGACCACCTACGGCCGGGGAGAGGCTAGCGTTTTGAGGACACTGGCATCCGATTGGACCAGGGAAACACAGAGTCAAAGTTGTCTTCGAGGAGGTGAATACCGCTAAATCGCCTCTTAAGGTTCGCGTGGGACAATAGAGCCTGTTGCGCCGACGTTTGCTGCGTCTGGTCATCCTATTGCGTATGCTGCTTCCTCGACAGCTCGGCCTACACGCATGCGGATGGCCTCGGAAATCACCTCCCCGTGGGCGAAGTCATTACGGGTGGCATAGATTGCGGTCGGCATCGCAAGCGCTTCAAAGAACCCGAACAGAGGGCGCAACTGATGCTCGACGACAAGCGAATGACGCTCGCCTCCGCCCGTCGCAGCGATGATGATAGGCTTGCCCCTCAGCGATGTTGGATCGAGCAAATCGAAATAGTGCTTGAATAGGCCGGTGTAACTGCCCTTGTAGGTGGGTGAGCCTACAACCAGGACATCTGCCTCCAGCATTTGGTCTACGACCCCGCGTGCTTGAGCGTTAAGGTCGTCTAGCCGTTTGGCCGCCAATAGTGAAGGTCCAAGGTCATCGACATCGAAGGACTGCGCCACCGCTCGCGTTTTGATTGCCAATTGCCCGACGATATGGTCGACGAATGTGCGCGTCGTGGACGGTCGTGTTATGTTCCCCGAGAAGCCAAATATCTTCGTTTGCGGCATGTCGATCTCCAAATGCTCAGCAGTTATAAGTCATCTAAACTCTGTCATTCGTCCCTTACGGAAACGATGACCTATTCGACGGTGACTGATTTCGCCAGATTGCGCGGCTGATCGACGTCCGTGCCCGCAAACACGGCCGTATGATAGGCGAGTAATTGGACCGGCAGCGAGAAGATCATCGGCGCAATGATCTCGTCCACATTTGGAAGAACGATTGTTTGCATCGTGTCGAGCTTCAAGGCGCGAGCGCCCTTCTCATCCGTGATCAAGATGATCCGTCCGCCGCGGGCCGCAACCTCCTGCATGTTGGAAGCGGTCTTATCGAAAAAGCGGTCGTGCGGTGCGATCACGATAACCGGCATGTTCTCATCGATGAGAGCAATTGGACCGTGTTTCAGTTCGCCGGCAGCATACCCTTGCGCGTGAATATAGGAAATCTCCTTTAGTTTCAGGGCGCCTTCCATGGCCAAAGGGAAGCTGGTTCCGCGGCCAAGATAGAGCACGGCGCGGCACTTTGCCAATTCACGCGATAGAAGTTCGATCCTGGGTTGGATGCTGTTGAGCACCTGCCCCATGACGCGCGGCATCTCGGCAAGCCGGCCGACCAGTGTCTGTTCCTCCTTCTCCGTAAGGGTGCCACGCGCCCTGCCGGCAGCAACCGCGAGCGCAGCCAATACGGCGAGTTGGCATGTAAAGGCCTTCGTAGACGCAACGCCGATCTCCGGTCCGGCGAGGATCGGGAACACAGTGTCGGACTCTCGTGCTATCGTCGATTCGGGCGTGTTGACGACTGCACCGGTCTTCAAGCCGTGCTCCTTGCAATAGCGTAGGCAAGCAAGTGTATCGGCCGTCTCGCCCGATTGTGAGATGAAGAGAGCTGCCACCTGTGGCGAGAACGGGATTTCGCGGTACCGAAATTCGGAGGCGACATCAATTTCGACCGGCAGACGTGCGTAGTGCTCGAACCAGTATTTGCCGATCAGTCCGGCCAAGTACGCAGTGCCGCAGGCGGAGATCGCCAAGCTTTGCACGTTGGCGAAGACGGTGTCGCGCCAAGCCGCGACCACCTGATTGTCGCTGAAGTTGAGGTAATGGCCAAGGGTATCGGAGATGGCCTCCGGCTGGTCGTAAATCTCCTTCTCCATGAAATGGCGATAGTTGCCCTTGTCGATCATATGGGCCGTCACCACCGAGATCTGCCGCGGTCGGGTGGTGACCTTTCCGTCGATATCGAAGATACGTACGCCAGTCTTGTCGATGACCGCCCAATCGCCGTCGATCAGGTAGGTGATCTCGTTAGTGAAGGGCGCCAGCGCAATCGCGTCCGATCCGAGAAACATCTCGCCGCTTCCGTGACCGATCGCGAGCGGCGGGCCATTCCGGGCAGCCATGATGGTCGAAGGGTCCTCCTCGAAGAGCAGAGCCAGCGAGTAAGCGCCTCGGACGCGCTTCAGCATCGCATGCATAGCTTCGCGCCGGCCCATGCCGTCCCGGCGAAGTCTTGCCACGAGATGCGCGATGACCTCCGTGTCGGTGTCGGTTTGGAACTCGGTGCCGGCCGCGGTCAGCTCATCCTTCAATTCGGCGAAATTCTCGATTATCCCATTGTGGACGACTGCGATGCCGTCGCTAAAATGTGGGTGGGCATTGCGTTCCGTCGGCGCGCCATGGGTTGCCCAGCGCGTATGGCCAATGCCGATTGTGCCCGCCAGGGGCTGTTCTTTCAGCTTTGCTTCAAGGTTGAGGAGCTTGCCCTCACAGCGCCGGCGATGGAGCGCTCCACCGTCGATCGTCGCGACGCCTGCCGAATCGTAGCCACGATATTCAAGCCGTTTCAATGCGTCTATCAGCCGGTCCGAAACCGGATGATGGCCGACAATACCCACAATCCCGCACATACATTCTCCGCGTTTTCGCATATCGGCCACAACGCACTCACCTAGTCCGTCAGTCTGGAGTGAGCGAAGCTGCTTCACTCCTTGATCGCCATGACGGCTATCATTCCGTCAGAACTCCGTGGCAAAACCGTCGTGCTGTCGCGCTAAGCCAAATTCAGCGCGTTCTAACGGCACTCGACTTATTGGAAAAATCGATTCTTTGGATCGCACCCATTTACGTCATGGATTATCGCCGCATCGGTTTTCACGCTGGGACCACGGGTGCCGCCTCGGACATAAACCGGCCGGTTTCCCAAGGCAGAGGTAACGTCCGTCATGATGCGCTCAGCAGCCATCATTGGTGCCAGGTATCTACGGAAACCTCGAAGGCGGGACGGTAGGTCCGCTCACACAGCCTTTTAGAAGTCACCTTCGAGCGTTCTTGTGGGAAAGCCTCCCTGGCAATAAATATCGTCTCGACCGCTCATCGAACTCGCACAAAGGATGACTTTTCGTGTCAATCTACTGTTGGAAGTTTATACGGGTTATCGCATTTGCACCTGCTGCTGCGATCATGCTGGCCGCGCATAACATATCGGCGCAGGAATCGTTCACCGCGGTGCAATGGCCAAACACGCCAACGGCACGGATTGAGGCACTTGCGATTCTCCAAACCTTGAATGCAAATCTCCTGAGTAATGCTAGCGCCACTTTGACGCTCGACCGGTGGTGTGCCGGACACAATCTCGCACCGCAAGGTTCTAAGATCGTTGCACAGCGGGTACGCGGGAGAGACAAGCCCGTCAATAGCCGCATCCGAGAACTTCTGGCGGTCGGCCCCGACGAGCCCATCGCCTACCGACATGTCCGCCTCGTTTGCGGCAATCGCGTCCTTTCTGAGGCTGACAATTGGTATGTTCCGGCAAGGCTGACAATGGACATGAATAAAGCGTTGAATACGAGCGACGTCGCCTTTGGCAGAGCCGTCCAATCTCTTAATTTCACCCGCACAAATCTATCTTCCAATTTGCTGTGGTCCCCTCTTCCAGAAGGATGGGACGTGGAAAAGGAACTACCGACACCCGCAACGGGATCTCTTATACTACCGCCCTTTCTTCTCGAACATCATGCAGTGCTGAAGCTTCAGGACGGCACTCCGTTCAGTGCGCTGGTCGAAAGCTATACGAGCAATGTATTGGACTTCCCGCCTCCACCTCTGCTTACCCACTAAGTGCCCATTGGCGCTGCGACCAAAAGCGCAGCGCCCGGGATGGTATTTTCGATCGCGACCGTAAGACAGCGTCGCCGTTGCCGAAGCTCGTCGGGTGCGTTTGTACCCGGCGAGCTTGCAGCTGTCGGTATTATTCGGTGTTGTCGATGGCGATCCGCTTGACGTTGGCTCGCTCCTTCTCGGTCTTCGGCAGCGTAACCGTAAGAAGACCGTTCTTGAACGTTGCGGCGACCTTACTCTCATCAAGCTGGCGACCCAAAGCCAGTCGCCGTTCGAAGCGTCCGTAATAACGCTCGCTGAACCCGCGATCCTTGTCCTCGGTATCGGACTTGTTTTCACCGCGAAGCGTAAGCACGCCGTCTTTCAGCAGCAACTCGATATCCTCTGGATCGATGCCCGGAATTTCCGCTATCACTCGGATTTCGTCGTCATTCTCCTTGATCTCTACGTGCGGCCACTCGCCGCCAATCGGCGATGTGCCACCAAACAACGATGGCGGACCGAAACTGCGGAAGACTTCGTCGAACAGACGGTTGACATTGCGGTGAAGCGACAGGAACGGGTCCATGTCGTCGCCACGATAGACGTTCGGAACCTGGCTGTTGCCACGGCTCCATGGGATCAGGTCACGTACACTCATGACTATCATCCTTTCTTCGGTTTTTTTCCTCCTGTCGTGCGATGACGTCCTTGGCGGTTCGGGAACAGCCGAGGAGTAAGCAGGTGCGCATCACGCTAGGCTTTGGCGCCCTCAATCTGCTTTGAAGCGGCTTTGGCAGTCTCGGCTTGGATGGCAATCCGACGCGACTTCATCTCCTCAGGTGTTTCCTTCTTGAGATTGATGAGGAGTAGCCCGTTTTCGAGCTTTGCGCCTTCGACGATCACGTGATCAGCCAGCTCAAATCTGCGCACAAACGACCTTACGGGAAGGCCTTGATGCAGATATAGTGCTTCGTCGTCCTCGGACTTCGCGCCGTTCACCACGAGCATTTTTGCCTCGTGGGTGATCGTCAGTTCGCTTTCGGCAAAACCTGCCACCGCGATCGCGATGCGATACGTGTCTTCGCCGAGTTTTAGGATGTTGAAAGGCGGCCACTTGTCGGCGTTAACGCTGGCATTTTCGAGAAGATCGAATATGCGGTCGAAGCCGATGCTGGACCTATAGAAAGGGGTAAGATCGAGGTTTGTTCTCATAGCTACATCCTCCACGGAGCAACATAGATACGAGGAACGCCAAGAAGCTCGGCGCCCCTGACGTCGTCGACTCTTTTTGGCGTCGACGACAGATGAAATGGGTAGCTAGCGAGGTAGGGTCAAGAGGGCGCGCAAGACTTTTCGAGCGGGAGTGACCTCAAACAATCACTATAAGCTCATACGGTTAGGAATCTAGACGTTCGAGAGCTTTGGAATCTCACCATCGTGTTAAAACCGCAAAAATCAAAACCGAGATAGGTTGGCGCGATGCCAAATGGATTACAGTTCGCGCGTCATTTTCATTCCGATGCCGCGTGTAGAAACTCATAAGAACCTCTTTGTCCATGCGCAGAAGGTCGTCACGTTCGATCTCTCGAACGATGGTAATCTGAAGTGAAATTCCTTTCGAACGCTCGGGAGAAGATGCCGTAGGGCGTCGAATCTCGCCAATATGGTCAAGGTTAAGCTCGGCCCCAAGGCGCAACGCGGTTATGATGCCCGCGTGTGGTAACACTCGGTCCACCCAAGGAGAACGGATGTCGCCACGGCGATAACTGCAGGTGTCTTGGCGCTTCGCCGTCAGAGGGCGCCCAGAGCAGCGATCATCTTCATAATGGCGTCCATTTGGACAGCACCCTTGATCGCATAGTTGCTGCCTGTAAAGCCCCACCAGTCCCAACAACCCCGGGGATTATACGGCCTCCGGAATGACTTATTGACTTGCGGATACAGCACTATGATACCGTTGGTATCCGCCCAGTTATTCAGATAGAGCTTGGTATACCAATCGTCCCCAATCGATTGCTGCGATTGGCGGCAGCCATGGATGGAAACATGCAGTTTGCAGTTGGCCCTAGGCTTGCCGCAGCTGTCGGGGATAAAGACATGCCCCACATCCGCCATGCTCGACACCGGGTTGGCGGCCCCGTAGAGTTTCTGGTCGAACGCCCTCAACTTCCCAGTTGGTTTGGCGGCCGGCTGGTTAAGCTTGCCATAGATGAACTGCAAAATCGCGCCAGCCTGGTCGTAATTGTTGTCGTTGGCAGTATTTGGGGGATCGTTCACACATTCGTTGATGTACGGCGTTGCGTTGGTCGGGCACAAATTCCCGAAGACCTTCGAAACAAACGAGTGACCGGCAGGGTAATTGCTGACATAGGCGAGGTTTGAATCGGGAACTCGGGCCAATTTGAAAAACTGGACGCTAGCATCGACGGCACTTTGCTTGACGATCGTATCGGCCGTACCGCTGAAAATGTAAATCTTCTTTGATTCAAGGTTGGAAAGCGGGTCGATGGCGCCGATCCGCGAAGACGTTTCCGCCGCAGCGAACAACATCGCAGGATTTGGAGGAACGCGCGGCACTTGGCCCATGCAGATTCCCGTATAGGTGAGATTGCCCATAGCGCAAAAATAAGGTCCACCAGCGACAATGCCGGCTCCCATGAAACTTGATGAATACGCGACCTGCAACTGCGAGGCCATGAACGCTCCCGATGATAGGCCCGACACCGAGATCGCGTTGCGATCGATCTTCAGTTTTGGCAGCGCTTGGGTTTGTGCCACCCCGGTCAGCAGCAGCAGGCTGAAACTTGCGGTGACAATTCGTTTAACCAAGCTACAAAACCTGGTTTTCTTCCAATCCGGAAAAATCTTTGCGCTCATACCCTCATACCCCTTTGCGGGAATAGCTTTGGTCGCGCCCTTAAATTTGCGACCAGATTGTCAGAGGAGGCTTTTCGTGCCACATGCGGTTCACTGCCCCTGCCGAAAGCCACAGATTCGATTGCAATTGTTGCCGCGCTGCTAAACATAGAAGATGCCCAACCTCGGATCCAATGTCGTGGTGCATTCCTCCACGACTGATTTCGTACAAATCCCATGCCACCAAAAACGGCATATCATCAAAATGTTGGGGTATGGCTCCTCGCCGTGCGCCGCGTCGACGTATTCCACAAAATCGTATGTCGCTCGCTTTTGGAGACGTGACGAATTGATTGGTTCGTTGACAGCCTGATCGGGGAGCCCTCAGCGATCATTATGAGTGTGCTTTAACTGAACTGTGATGGAACTCCCGAGAATATGGCAAGGCTGGCATTTCTTTCGAATTATGCCGGTCTGAATCCGGAGATCCCCGACCCGTTCTGCACCGGGTAATAAAGTCACTATTCGAAAGATCTCATCGACATTGGTGATTTCGGGCTACTCTGCCATCCTAGACGGCAAGCTCCTGTAGGCAACAGCGATAGCGCTCGTCAACGATGACCGGTCGACTGGCGGCCACGAGGCTCGTCTTTCGAGAGTCCTGGTACCCGCCTTACTAAGACGACCTAGCGGGCCGAGGTTTGAGCAAATTACGGTCATTTAAAGAGGATAACCGCGCTGTTCAATGCTCGAGCGCGCCGTATTACCTCGTTATTCCGCTGCTACCTTAGCGGCTTCGGCGGCATACTTTCGGGCCGTCGCCCTCAGCCGGTCGGTGTATTCGTAGATCTGGTCGAGCGTATCGACGATTAAGCGCTCTTCGTTTTCCCCGTCGAAGAGCCCGATGTACTTGACTGACCTGTTGAAGTGGAGTCGCGCCAACGGTTTGCGATTGTTGTTGTCGATGAGTATCGCGCAGTAGGACTTAGCGTCTCGCATGACCACACGCTTTGCGCTGATGGTTTCGCGAACGATCGCTTTTACGATCATGTAGCCTTCTACTTCCTCTTCGGTCGTTATGACCTCAGGGTCTTCGGCGACGGGGGCATCAATCTTCTCGATGACCTCCTGCGTCTCCGCAAGAGCGCTAGACAACCGACTCTTCACCGTATCCATGATCACTTCGCGAAACGCGGTCCGGACGACGCCTGTCAGCATTTCCCGTACGGGAGCCGTTATCCTGCCCTCGTAGACATCGTGCGAGACCATCTTTACGAATTCCTCGCTCGGCTCCTCAATAAGCTTGGAAATGACCTGCTTTATGCCCGAAGTGTACTTGAGACGCTCTGCGGTGGCCAAAATGTTCGAGACGTCGAAAGTGGATTTCTCGAACTTACGCAGTTCGGACAAAATGCCCGACTGGACGTCGCTAATGTCGAAAACGAGGAATGGTCGAGCATCGAGCTTGTTCGGCGCTTCAAGGTCGGTGTAGAAATTGAAGGTCCGGCCATTTGTGAGGATCGCGAACTTGGCATCGGTGACACTGAAGTACCGATAGAGCTGGTCGAGGTGCTTGCGCTCCAACGCCACAGAAATCGGTTTGCATTCGATCAGGATTCTGATCTGATTGTCGATCTTGATCGCATAGTCAACCTTCTCGCCCTTCTTCCCCACAGCGTCCGCGGTGAACTCCGGCACGACTTCCGACGGGTCAAAGACATCGTAGCCCAAAGCCCGCAGGAACGGGAGAACGACCGCAGTCTTCACCGCTTCCTCCGTCGCCATCGTACTAGAATGCGACTTGACCCGCTCCGCAATTGCGCGAAGACTTTCTTCAATCGAACTCATCTTCCCTCCCAAGACGGTTGCATAAAAATCCGCCCTCCGCAACTTATCGCAGATTTTTCGATAAGTCTTTAGCAACCGCCATGATATTTTAGTGCACCCGGGAAACTGCGCCACGGTAAGAAGACCGGCCCAGGCCGTTGCAGGATGCGTATGTCTGTAGCACCGTCGTAGTGTAGAAAAACAAACCCGCTCTCACTAATCTCTTTTTGTTTGCCCTGGAAAGATCGTCGAAGATAGCATTGCCGGCGTTACGGCGGACATGGCGGCCAGCGACCATGAAGAACCTGCCCGACGGGATCGGAGCGTTTCGTGGGCAAAGCCATTGCCGGCTCTTCACTATGGAAGGCCAACCAAAGGGCGTGGCTTGGTAGTGTATAGTGCTCGCCGCGAGTTCTTTTATGAGCAAAACAGGATAACTGAGCGGAAATGGCGTCGATGGGCTTGCATTTGTCGCATTTAGACGGTGTTTGTCACCCCCATGATTCTGATGGGTGTCAAAGCGGAGGCAAAATGGGCGTGCGGCAGCGGATGGGGTTGAAGTTCAAGGATGAGATCGCGTTCCTGAAGGGCTGGAAGCGCGACCGCACAGCGGTAGGCGCCATAACGCCCACTTCCGTTGCGACGGCAAGGAAGATGGCAAGCGTTATCGATCCTTTCTCCAGCCTTCCTGTCCTTGAACTGGGTCCGGGAACCGGCGTAATCACAAAACAGATCCTGGCGCGCGGCGTTGGGCCCAAGGAGCTCTTGTCCATCGAGTATTCGCCCGAGTTCTGTCGGCATCTTCAGCAGGAGTTTCCCGAGGTCGACGTTCGATGTGGAGACGCCTTTGCGTTGGATCTCGTTCTGGGCGCTCAGCGAGGTGCAAAGTTCGACTGCGTCATCTCCGCTGTGCCCCTCCTTCATTTGCCGCCTTCAAAGCGATTGTCGCTGATCCTCGATCTTCTCGAACGGATTCCGACAGGGCGGCCCGTCGTCCAAATCACCTATGGATTGCTCTCTCCAGTCGTCGCGCTTCCCGCCGGATACGAGGTCCGTCACCTGGCTTTCATGATGCGCAACATTCCGCCGGCACAACTTTGGACCTACCGAAAGACGAGATGACCTCGGCCATCTCATAAACATTGATCGAAAAGTTTTGATCGCTGGGCTGATGACGAACGCGACCGATGTGGAAAGCGCTTGGGCGGCTTTCCAGACGCGCGCTGCCCTTCGTTCGACCAGCGCCCAGAGCGGGCCGAACGATCGAAGATCGAGGCCTCGGGCGGCCAAGAAATGTCCGTCTCTATCTCATCGCGGACAATCGCTCCGGCAGTCACACCGCGCCGGCGGTTTCCTCAATGTCATCACGTTGATGGTGAAAATGGCGCTGACTGCCCAGCGCTTTCGGGAAAAAGGGCCGCCGTAAGAAGGGTGTTGCTCGCGCCGGGGATTGGATCCAGCGACTGCAACGGGCATTGCGCCAAAGCGCATTGCAAAGCCCGCCAAAGCGCCATCCAGATTGCAAAAGTCGATCTGTTGGGCACCAAAAGCGGCCTCATAGAAGTCGGCAACCTCTGTTCCCGGCCATCCTCTAAGCTAAGAACAAAGACATTCCGATGCTGATATCGTTGGCTATCTCAATCCTCTCTCATCAGGGGAATCACCGAGTTCAAATATGCCATAAGCCGGTCGATACGATGGCATCGCGCAGGCAGGCGGCCGATGAAATCCGCCCGGCATTTCGAGACCGCAGGCCGCAGATCGTGACCTGGTCGATGCAGTCGAGCGTCGTTGCGTGAGGCACCTCCCTAACCAGTCCAATCCCGCTCTCTGTTGATGGAGTCCTGGCCCGGTTCCGGATCTTCCACCCGCGAGCGGTCCGCTAGCCATGCTGCGGCCGCTTCCGCGTCGCGCAGCGGTGATCGCGCCCTCCCCGGGCGGGCCTTTTGTGGAGTGATCGAGCGGGAATTGGGCCGCTCCGAAGGAACCACTCACATGTCGCACGAATCTCTCACTCGCCCAGTCCCACACTTTCCAGCTCTCCCGCAACCTGATGGTCCCGGTCACCCTCTTCTCCGTCGACGGCGGATAACGGCGTCCTGCCGTCCGACGCAATCGACGCCGATGAACGATCTTGAGATCGTCCATGAATACACGCCTTGGCATTGAGCCGGCGGCATGGCCTGCGGCGTGCCGCTAGCGAGCGGCAGGCCGCAAGGGAGGCTTCGCCGCGGTCGACCTTGCACGATTCACCAAATTGCCAGCCGCGCCCTTGCGTCCTTTGCTCTTCGCGGCCGCTGAAGTGGCCGATGAATAGAACTGACGAGCAGGAGGCGATCGCTTTCGCGATCGGAAGGAAAATGGAGAGAAGAGAAATAGAATCGCTTCGCGACAAGGTAAGCTGCGCCGCCGTGCTGGATAAGAACGGGTTTGCCATTGACGTCAAGGAAAGCACCCGGCGGGCGGTCAAGTACCGCCGCGGCAGTGAGATCATCATCGTGACGCATGGAGGGCGTGGATGGTTCGATCCGCTCAGCGATGCGAAAGGCGATATCTTTGGATTGGTCGAGCACCTTGACCGTGTTGGCTTTTCGGCATGCGTCGCAAAGGTCGCGGACCTCATAGGCTTCCATATTTCCAAGGCTGAGTGGCAGCCTGGCATTCCGGACGGCCAATCCGACCTTCCGCTTGGCGATCGCTGGCAGGCGCGCCGCCGCCCCTGGCGGGGTTCATCAACATGGCGGTACCTGCAGGACGTGCGTTGCCTGCCGACGGTTCTTTTATGCTCGGCGATCAAACGCAACCTTCTTCGCGAAGGTCCGCAAGGCACCATGTGGGCCGCCCATACGAACGAGGCAGGCGGTGTCACAGGCTGGGAGGCGCGCGGTCCGCAATACCGCGGGTTCGCCTCGGGAGGAACGAAGGTTCTCTTTCGTCTGGGGTCGCGTGCAGCGGTGCGACTGGCCGTCACGGAAGCTGCGATCGACGCGATGAGCCTTGCGGCAATCGAGGGCCTGCGAGACGGCACACTCTACCTCAGCACCGGCGGCGGCTGGTCGCCGACCACGGCCGCGGCACTCCGCAGGCTTGCGTCGGGCCCCAACGTCCAGCTTGTCGCTGCCACCGACGCCAACCCACAAGGCGAGATGTTTGCCGAGCGACTACGCGCACTTGCCGAGGAGGCGGGATGCGACTGGATGCGACTTCGCCCGTCACAAGAAGACTGGAACGAAGTTCAGAAGCTACGCCCGAAGCGGGGCAGCGAGAAACAGAAATTGGAGGAAGAAGCGAAAGAGGAAGAGGCGTGCCGCAGGCGAGCCGGCCGCGTCAAGGGAGGCTTCTCCCGGCTAAAGCCAGCCCTGGATGCGGGAGGTCGCGATGCCGGCGGCAGGAAACGGATCACGAAGGACTGAAGAAGATGGCAGGGTCGAGAGGACTGAGCCGCGCTTGGTCCGCCCGCGCAAGGAGCCGCAAATGGCCTCTTCCCTCCGCAAGTGTTTCAGGGCGTCGCAAGCCGCCAGCAGATGTTTCCCACGTTCGACCGCCACGTCCAGCGACCCGATCGTCGGGACCGTGACGCAACTCCGCTCTATGCAGGCGAATGGTTCGAAATCCCCGAGGCCGAGCACGATTACATGTTCGAGATCCTGCCGCCGATCTGGATCCGCGGCTCGCTGTTCGCGATGCGGGAATTCCTCACCGGCTCGGTGACATACGTGTTCTTCGCGCTGCGCATCGACGAGGCGATCCGTTACTTCCACGGTTACTGCGACCTCTCCGACAAGGTGTACGACGAAGTCGCCGCCAAGCTGCCGGTCCAACTGCGCCACCTCCCCGCGCCGATCGCATCTGTGCGCGACCTGGTTGCGCGCGGCAGCGCCGATGCCGCGACGTATGGCGGTTACCGCAATCGACGGCTATCACTACACAACCCTGCTGCAGCGCACCGGCGCAACCCAGGAGCTCGATCTTGCCGTCACCATGACGCCGCTCGGCGCGGTTTCACGGCTCGAGCATGCGCTCGACGGTGTCGATGAGGCGCAGGAGCGCTATCGGTATCGCTTGCACGAGGCCGAGCGGCGGTCTTGTCTCCTATCGCTCGCGCGACGGCGGCATGTTCGCGTTCGCGGACGACCTTTCCGACAAGCGCCAACAGGTTCGGGAGGTCGATGAGGTCCTGGCGACCGCGGCGCGCGGGGAAACGGCGGGGACGTCTGACGCCGCTTGACGATCAAGCCCGTCTCGATGGGTCGTCCGTGGCGGTGCAGCACGCGCATAGCTGCATTGCACAATAAATGTTTTCCTTCCGATCAAAAATTAATCATAGTGCACACAGCTGATGCACATGGCGGATTTCCTCCCAGTGCCGCCGCAGCAGCTGTTCCCCTCTGGAGGTTTATTGACCTTCACGCTTCATGGGCCGCGGTTTTCGCTGGCCCATTTTTTTTGTTCAGGTCATCCGACGATTTATCCGCGCACGATCCTGACGCGACTCCCCTTGCCAGCAAACTGCGCGTGGTCCGATAGCATCTGACACTTTCGGGCTTGTGAGGCATGGGCCCCTTGTCCATCTTGTGGTCTTCGGTCCATTGGGACAGATTGGAGCTATCGAATGCCTGAAACACGTTCACCGCGACTTGCTGTACTAATTGACGCTGACAATGCGTCGGCCAAGATCGTTGACGGCTTATTCGAGGAAATAGCCAAAATCGGCGAGGCGAGCGTCCGACGCATATACGGTGACTTCGCAAACGCTCGCTCGAAAGCCTGGATCGACGTCCTTGCCAGGCACGCGATCATTCCGCAGCAGCAATTTGCCTACACGACCGGTAAAAATGCCTCTGATATCACACTTGTGATCGACGCCATGGACCTCCTCCACAGCGGGCGCTTCGACGGCTTTTGCCTTGTTTCCTCCGACAGCGATTTTACACGCCTCGCCTCTCGGATCCGTGAGCAAGGCATCGATGTGTTCGGTTTTGGCGAGCAGAAAACGCCCGAAAGCTTCCGCCAGGCGTGCCGGAGGTTTATCTACACTGAAAACCTCCTCCCTTCAGCGCCTACAAATGGTGGAGATGCTACTCAGGCAACTCCTTCGCTCCAGCCGCCAAGCGCAGCGGCGCCGATCATCAGAAAGGTCATCGCGCAGATGGAGAGTGAGGATGGTTGGGTGCCGCTCGGCGCAGTCGGAACGCAGCTTGCGAACCTCTCTTCAGACTTCGATCCCCGAACATCAGGAAGCTCAGCGACCTCGTGAAGAAGACAAATGCGTTCGAGATAGACCATTCGGACAGCAGACCTCTGCGCATCCGCGTCAAACAACCTTCTGCCAAGAAAAGCGCCAAGTGACGTTTAGTACGGGTCTCCATCAGCACGTTTTGGTTCGCCGCATCCTCCAAGCTTTGTGGTGAGAGAGCAAGGGATAGGCGAATGGAAATGGAAGAAAAGATGGAGGAAGACTACTCGCAGATCGAGTAGCCGGGCGTCGCTGACGCTCAACCGCGCCGCTCGCAATGGCGGCCACTGGTCCTCGCAGGGCTGTCAGCTCCGCTCGTCCTTCGCGGCAGCGATGCTCGGCCGCAGTTGCACCCGGCTGCCCGCTCCGCGCTTCGGGTTGTGTCTTCGGAAGGAATGAAGACGCGAAGGACAGGCAGAGGCCTGTCCAATCCTCGAAAAGGAATATCCCATGCAATTGATGAAGGTCGATCCGCGTGCGTTAAAGGACGACCCCGACAACACGCGCCAGTCGAAGTCGACGCCCCAGGCCGACGCCCTGCTTGGCGACGATCAAGGCCGTCGGCGTGATCCAGCGCCGGTCATTTCCCGGAAGCCGGCGGCAACGGTTACATCATCGAAGCCGGTCACCGCCCCACCAGTGTGGCGATCGCCGCCGGTATCGAGGAAATCGACGTGGTCGTGGTCGCGGTGGCCAACGACAACGGCGCGATGCGCTCGATGACCGAGAATATAGCTTGTGCCTTAATCCCATCGATCAATGCGCGGCATCGAGCGGCTGGTCGCGCTCGGCTGGACCGAGGAGGCGGTCGCCGTAGCGCTTGCCTTTCCCGTCCGCCAGATCCGCAAGCTTCGTCTGCTCGCAAACCTCTTGCCCTCCATGCTCGATCAGATAGCCAAGGGCGATATGCCGAACGAGCAGCGGCTCAGAACGATTGCGGCCGCCTCGCACGACGAGCAAAAAGAGGTCTGGAAGGCCCACTAGCCGAAGAAAGGCGAACGGCGGCCTGGTGGCAGATCGCCAACGGTCTCACAAAGACCCGTATGTATGCACGTGATGCAAGCTTCGGCGACGATCTGCGCCAGGCCTATGGGATCGAGTGGGCGGAGGACCTGTTCGGCCCTGCCGATGAGGACAATCGCTATACCACCAATGTCGAAGAGTTGCTTGGCGCCCAGCAGGAATGGATGGCGAGCAACGTGCCGAAGAAGGGTACCATCGTCGAAGTCAACAATTGGGGCCAGCCGGACCTGCCGAAGAAAGCCGAACGCGTCTACGGCAAGCCAGGCAAAGGCGACTGTACCGCGATCGCGAGGGCAAGGTGCACAGCGTCCACTGCCGGATGCCCGAGGTCAGGAAGCCCACCGGTCAGACCGGCCCGGCAGCTGATGGGGCGGAGGAGGCCCGTAACAGCCGAGGCCGGCTGATCCGCAAGGAGGGCGAGCGCAGCCTCGGCGCCACCAGCCTTTCGTGGGAGCGCCTGTCGTTGATTTGAGGACGTCACCTTCCTCCCCATGCCGGATTGCCCTTCGTTTTGCTGCGGTCTGAACCGGCGGCCGTGCGCTTCCAGGCCGCTATCGCGCCGCGGAGCGGCCGGACCCCGCCGTCCTTCACGGAGCAGGCTTGCGTGCTTTATCGAGGACAGGTTGCCCTCTTCGCACGCAAACCGGCTCCGCTCGTCCAGGAGGGGCCGGACCTTGAGGCGCCCGTCTTTCCGCCGGTCCGGGGTGACCGCACCGAAGGGCAAGCCGGCATGGGGCCGGAGCCGCTTCGGACGACCTCGAAAGGAAACGACCATGGCCAAGTCCACTCCCTCATCCCGGCAATCCACGCGTGTCGTGCAACTGCGCAAAGGCGCCACCGTCGAGATGGTTCGGCTGACTTGCCCCGACGCCATGCAGGCGCTGAAGATCGCCGAGAGTTTCGGAACCGCCGTCATCGACAGCGACGGCATCCGCGACCTGCACGAGCGGCTCGTCACGGAGACAGCCGACGCGCTCGGCGACGGCCTTGGCGACAAGGCCATGCAGATCCACCTGCAACGGATCGTCGGCGCCTACGTCGGCTCCGCCCATGGCGCCGGCCAGTTCTACAGCCGCGCGGTCACCGAGGCACGCGATGCCACGGCCAAGGCCGCCAACGATGCCCGGGACGAGGACCTCGACGGTCCCGTCGGCTATGACAGCGCCGCCCAGCGTAAGCGCGAATTTGCCGCCGACATGGGCATACAGGCCCATTCGCTCAGAATGGCGGCGGAAGGCGCCGTCGCCGCCTATGTCCAGGTGATCGGCGAGAGCTGGAAACCGTTCGACCGTCCCGTCGAACAACCGGGCCGCGCGCTCGACCGCAAGGCTGCCGAAGCGCAGATCTCCGCCTTCGACTAGCCACTTCCGGCGGGGTTCCGGCCCCGCCTTTTCCATCAACTCGAGCCGGCCGGTTCCATGGCGGGACCGGCCTGTTGTCGTTTTGCGAACCCGGCCAGCAAGGAAAAAGAAATGAAGCCGATGGCACGCCCGTCGCCGCACGTTCCTTCGTCGGGTCTGCAGGAGCCGCCGGCGGATGCAACGGCTTCGCCGTCCTCCACTGCGTTGCGGCTGTTCCGGTGCATCCACCGGCTGATCTGCTCCTGCTTTCGCCCTCCGTAACGGGCGGCGACGGGCGCGGCCTTGAAACGGAGGTTTGGATATGAGCAAGACCGAAAATCAGCGGGGCGATCTCTACAGCCGCATCACCGACAGGATCATCGAAGACCTGGCGAAAGGCGTGCGGCCCTGGATGAAACCATGGAATTCGGCGAACACGGCAGGCCACATTACCCGCCCGCTGCGTTACAACGGGCAACCCTATTCTGGCGTCAACGTGCTGCTTTTATGGTCGGAGGGTATCACACGGGGTTATACGTCATCCACATGGATGACGTTCAAGCAGGCCCTGGAACTGAGCGGCGCAGTGCGCAAGGGCGAGACCGGCACGACCGTCGTCTTCGCAAGCCGATTCACCAAGTCCGAAACCGACGGGAACGGCGGCGAGGTCGAGCGGGAGATCCCTTTCCTGAAAGCCTACAGCGTCTTCAACGTCGAACAGATCGACGGACTTCCCGACCAGTATCATCACCGGCCGGCACCGGTTCTCGATCCGGTTGAACGGGTTGGGCATGCCGATCGGTTCTTCCGCGACACCGGCGCTGCAATCCGCCATGGCGGCAACCAGGCCTTCTTTGCGCCTGCCGCCGATCTCATCCAGATGCCACCATTTGAGAGCTTCAAGGATGCGGCAAGCTACTACGCGACTTTAAGCCACGAGGTCACGCACTGGACGGCGCCGGCCCACCGCCTCGCTCGCGACCTCAGCCGCTATGCCAAGGACAAATCCGAGCGAGCCCGCGAGGAACTGATAGCGGAGCTCGGTAGCTGCTTCCTTTGCGCCGATCTCGGGATTGTTCCCGAGCTCGAGCCCCGCCCCGATCACGCCTCCTACCTCGACTCCTGGCTTAAGGTCCTGACCGACGACAGACGGGCGATATTCCAGGCGTCGGCGCATGCGCAACGGGCCGTAGCGTTCCTGCATTCGCTGCAGCTCGCCGCAGCCGACGAGCGGCTCGTCGCGTGAAGACTTGTCAGCGCCGGTCGTTGGCCTCGCCAGCGGTCGGCAACTCTTGCCCGTCGGTCGGGGGGCGCGTCACGATCAGCCGCGAGGTCCAGTTTGCCCCAGATCGAGGTTGTCCGGTCGATCGGCTTGAGCTTCCGGGACGGCTTGATTTCGACGATAAACGGCTTTGTCTGCTGACGTATAGATCCTCAGGCGACGGTTCGCGAGGCGCCGCGATAGCGCGGAGCGGGCAATGCAACGCCCTCACGCTGGGTGGTTCTGCGAGGTTTGGGCTAGGCATGTGGACAAGACAGCGGACTGATCGTTGTAGCGTCCGGGCAGGCACCGGGGACGGGCTGCCATTGCCATATCCCTTCGAGCACTGCAGCAAGCCACGTCCTTCGCGGGCTCGATGAGGCATGTCTGATCGAAGACCGGCTTCGCCTCGATCGTCTTCCCGCAACGGCCTTGCGAAACTTTCTTCCGCTGAGCGCGATGCGCTCATTCCTCGCGGAGCAACAAAGCTTCTCCTCGCCGCCCGCCATTTCATTTCGGCCCTACGGGTGCGGACCGATCGTCCCCGATCCTTGCGACAGCCATCGAGGCCGCGATGGGCGCGGCCCGAGACAGCAAAGGAATACGACAATGGCAACCATCGGCACCTTCACCACCTCCGAAACCGGCTTCAACGGATCGATCCGCACGCTCGCCCTCAACGTCAAGGCCCGCATCGCCCGCATCGAAAACCCCTCCGACAAGGGCCCGCACTTCCGCATCTACGCAGGCAACGTCGAGCTGGGCGCGGCCTGGCAGAAGCGCTCCGAGCAGGACCGCGACTACCTCTCGGTCAAGCTCGACGATCCGAGCTTCCCTGCCCCGATCTACGCGACGCTCACAGAGGTCGAGGGCGAAGAGGGCTACCAGCTGATCTGGTCCCGCCCTAACCGGGACTGACACGCAGACGGCCCCGCTAAAGCGGGGCCGTCGATCTCTCGGTTAAAGGCCGGCTCAAAAGCGGTCCGCAAACCCTTACGTGTTCAAGGCGTCCTTCAGAGCCTTGGCAGGCTGGAAGCCCAGCTTTCTTGCCGCAGCAACCTTGATCGCCGCACCGGTCGACGGATTGCGGCCTTCGCGCTCCGGGGTATGCTTCACCTTGAATTTCCCGAAGCCGGGAATGAACGTCTCGGCGCCGGAGGTGGCAGCGGCCGTGATCGCCGCAAATACAGCTTCGACGATCGCCTTTCCCTGCACCTTCGTCAGGCCGTGGTCTGACGCGATCTTGTCAGCGAATCACGACTCCTTATTCGGTTGCGATGGACCGAACCGCTTTGGCAACGACCTCCAGAGCGTGCACGTCGAGTTCAATGACCCCATCAGACTTCTCGCCGATCGTTTTCGGCTTTGCGCCGCTGTTGTCCCAGATCCAGGCCTTGTCGGCTTGTTCCAGAAACCAGGGAAATTGCTCAAGGGACCGTTGGTACCGCTGGCGGACTTTTTCGTCGGGTACCGGATGTCCGCCTTTGGCTACGCGCAACTTGATCCGCTCGATCGAGCGCTCGGGGCTATCGACGACGACATATAAGAACCAGACCGCGAATCCGAGCGCCTTCGCCGCTACCACGAGACGTCGATACTTCTCTGTCGACAGGACTGTTTCGACGCCGATTGTTTTGTGGACGTTGATCGACGCTTCAAGCCAAGACTCGATCCGTTGAACCGCGGTTAGGTTGGCTTCCAGCGGCGGTCTGGACTCGACTTTGCTGATTCTGGCAGCCAGTAGATCCGGATTTACGATCCAGACTGAGCGACCTTCCATTTCAAGGTCGGCATTCTCGTACACGCTGCTTTTCCCAGAGCCATTTGGCCCGGCGATGATCAGGAAGACTGGCTGCTCAATCTTCGATGGGAGCACGATCAAGGACGCCAGTTACAGCCTTGTTCTCGCGACGCGCCTTGGCGACATTCTTGCTGAACACGTAGCTCAGATCTTTTCCGAGCGTCTTGCTCTGCGCGTCGATCGTCCGAACAGTCAGAAACTGCCCGGTACCTGCGTCACGCACGCGTTTCTGCGTGACCGCGGTATCGCGTACGCCGACTTTGGCACTTCCAAATTTTTTGACGACGACTTTGGCCATGTCTGCTCCAACCTTTCCGCAAATATAGCAATCATTTTCCCACCCGAAAAGAGCCTGTTGGCTTTTGACTGGAGGGTGTGCGAGCCTTGCTATGAGAGCGAACGGCTTCACGTTGAAGGCGAAGCAGCCGAATCGCATTGCGAAATCTACCAGGCGTGGGCCGCCACTGTCATGTCCCTTTGTCTGGTTATTCGTGGCTCCAGGGGCGCCTCGATGGGGCACGTCTGACGCGGACCGGCTGCGCCTCGCTCGCTACCCGCAACGGCGCTTCGAAATTTTCATCACCAACCGGGACTGAGCCGGAAACGCCCCAACGTGAGGCGGGGCCGACTGGCCAGATAGGCAAGCCGACGACAGACATCGAGCCTGCCGCCGGCTTTTTCGGTGCGATACGGAACCGGAATATGTTCGGCGTCAAGATCCCGTTCTTCGTCGAGATCGAGATGTCCTTCGAGACCGACTGGAACAGGCGCCGATGAGGCCCGCTTCGGCGGGCCATTCTCATGTTGGCACGGAGGTGCGTGGACGATAGCCGCGCTTTCGTTTCTGCCGCAGCAGGTCGAGAAACAGTTCGACTGCTTCCTCTTCCCGCCCGAAATGGTGGACCATCATCTGACCCTTCGTGCCGATGCGGCCCCATTTCCGGAGCAGGCAGACATCCCCGAACAGGTTGGGCTCGATCGACATGGCGTAGTAGCGCGCCATGTTTCTGGCGGCGTCAGAGCGTTCGACATAAAGATGGTACGGTTGCGCGATCATGAGACAAGAATCGCCTATGCCGGGAATCGCGTCCAACGAGACTTATGAATCGGTCGGCAAGGATCGATTCATATCGCTGATGACCTGCGACCGGACACGATGGCCTTGCTCGAATTTGCCTGATGACGGTCCGTGCGGATGGCGACCATCGATAAGGAACTTAAACCAATTCCGCGGGATTTCCTTTCGAGGCTGGGCTTGGCACAATGAGCGTCTTCGACTGCCGCCGACATCAGATGATAGAGGTTTAATTTCAGGGAGCTTCGCTTTTTTTAGGCGTGCGCTGGCGCAGGTTTCTCACTTCGCCGGGATTTCACCTCCGAGAAGATCATAAATTTCGAAAATAGCATGAGGATGTCACATGAAAGGCTATCTTCCCTATGTCATCGGCGCATTGTTGGGCGCCATCGTCGCGGTCGCTGTGTCCATTCTCTTCGGCCTTGATGGGATGTTCCAGCTTGCGGTCTTGGCGCTGCTGCCGGTTCTGGGTGCTGCGCTGGTCGAGCGCTTTTACTATCGCGGGTCACGAGCGCGCTAACGTGACTATCAACAGATGGATATCGGGCCTCGGTCGTGCAAAGCCGACGGTTCTTGGGCGAGACGCCTGCGGCGCACGGCTCTATTCGCGATGCTCACGGTGCCCGAAAACGGTCTCCGCCCATCCAGGTGCGATCCTCTCGCAGCCCCTCACCCGCACCATCCATGTCTTGCGCCGTCCCAGCGCCGGGCAAGACCTTCATCGATGAGGCGGTCGCCGAGCGAGCGCCCTTCCCGTGTAACGGTCCGGAGTTTTCGGCCATACTTGTCCTCGTCCCGCAAGCCTACTGACAACGAGAACTTGCCGGCGTTCAGAAGCGCCAGCAGGCGCGCTTTCGCTGCCTCGCCCTTGATCCGTTCCGCCTCGCAGCGCGGTGGGCTGAGCTCCGGCGTGTCGATGTCAGCGATGCGGATTTTTTCTCCCCCAAACCAGAAAGTGTCGCCATCGACGACGCAGTTCATTCGCACGCTCTCGCCGCACAACGAAAACGTGGCCTGCGACGTATCCGTTGTCGGCGCCTTGGCCAAAGCTAAGATGCCAGAAAGATCGCCGGCGCCGGCAAAGGCAAACCATCCGCCTGCTCCAATGATGATGGCTGAGATGACCGCCATCAGCGACTTGCGCGGGCCGTTCTGTCCAGTTCGGAATTTTCGCTGCGGCCGATATCGATCGCTCCCGCGGCCGGATTTGCGCCGCGGTCTCAACGGCACCACATTCGATTTCGCCACGTGCCTGTCCTCTGCTGTTCGCATCAATCTACGTCGAGCCCGGTTTCTTCTGTCTTTACGAACAAGCCGGCCTCAGATGGAGTTTAGGAGCGGGCGCAGTCGGTCCCGCCTCCCCGGTGTGGGCCACTATGTTGAGGCTCCTGCGGCTGCGCTTTTTCCCGCTCCTTGCACGACGAGAATTCCAGAAATCCCGCCCTTCGGCGGACGCCCACGCTGATTTCTCCGATACTCTTCATTGTTCTCGATCGGCCTTGCTCGCTGCGCTGCGCGCCGGCCGATCGGGCGAATTCTCTGCGGGGTTCGCTGCTTTCGAAAACGCTCTCGCGCCCACGCACCCCTTCATATCGTCACGCCGAAACCAGATCGCGCGTCCGCATCTGAGCGGCGCGTTTCCGGCGGTGAAGACGATCTGCTCGTCGGCCCGCATGCGCAGCACCTCGTGCGGCTGGATCAGCGGCCTGGCGGCGAGTTGCTTCGACCGCGTGCGCGACGATCCTTTCGATTGGACACTGCGGCTGACCTGATCGATCTCGACGGTCGTCATGCCGCAGCGGCGTGAGATGTAGTCGGCAGTCTCGGGATCGTTGATCGCGGCGAATGAAATCCAGCTTGCGCTCTCGAACCATTTGCTCGCCGCATCGCGGCCGCCATAGGTCTCGCGCATCTGGCCGATCGACTGGTAGATCATGGTCAGCGTGATTCCATACTTACGGCCGGCGTCGCGCGCGGTCTCCAGGATGCGCATGTAGCCGAGGCGCGCCACCTCATCGAGAAGGAACAGTGCCCTTCCCTGCATCTCTCCGTTGCGGTTGTAGATCGCGTTCAGAAACGCGCCGATGATGACGCGCGCCAGGCCCGCATGCGTCTCCAGCGTCTTGAGATCGATGTTGATGAAGACATCCGTCTTTCCGTCCGCCAGATCGCTCGTCGAAAAGGAAGTTCCCGAGACCAGCGCGGCGTAGTTCGGATAGGACAGCCAGTGCGTTTCCTTGACCGCGTTGGCATATACGCCCGAGAAGGTTTCCGGCGTCATGTTGACGAAGGCTGCGACATTCTCCTTGACGAAATCCGAATTCGAATCGTCGTAGATTTCATGCAGCCGCTGGCGCAGTTGGGGCTCTGGCTCGGACAGGTTCTTGCGTACTTGCCGGAGTGTCTGGTCGTTTTCCGTCGTGTGGCCTGAGAGGCAAACGTCGGCAATGAGAGCCGTCAGCAACTGCAAGGCCGAGGCGCGGAAGAAGTCGTCACGGACCCCACGCGCGCCACCGCTGTCGCTCATGATCCACGATGCGACGGAGGCGATATCCTCCTCTTTCGTTCCCCCGAACCGGCCGATCCAGTCGAGCGCGTTGAAGCCGATTTCCGAGTGTTTC
The DNA here is from genome assembly GCF_003627795.1 of Rhizobium sp. CCGE531. Lineage (NCBI taxonomy): Bacteria > Pseudomonadati > Pseudomonadota > Alphaproteobacteria > Hyphomicrobiales > Rhizobiaceae > Rhizobium > Rhizobium sp. CCGE531. The sequence continues at coordinate 554,437 of NZ_CP032687.1, forward strand.
GGATCGAGCACGAAGACGTCGCGGTTGGCGTCGCCACGGTGCTTCAACACCATTGGCGCAACCTCGTTCGAAGGATCGAGGACAACGAGCGCGCCACCCCACTTGAGCGCCGTCGGGATCGTGACCGATGTCGTCTTGAAGCCGCCGGATCCGGCGAACACGATGCCGTGCGACGAGCCGAACGAGCCGTCGAAGCAAAGCAGCGGCGACTTGCCGCCCGCTCCCCAGCTCGCGGCGCTGTCGGCGCGAAACGATGGTGCCGCGATGCTATCCCGGTCGACCCGGTAGCGCTCGCCGATGACGATGCCGCCGCTCTCGGCAAACAGCTTTTCGGCTTGCGATAGTTTCATCCAGTCGGCCTCGCCGTGCAGCGCCCGTTTCCCAACGATGCGCTTCGGTTCGGCCCTCGCGAATGTCGCGTTGCCGGCAATCGCCACACGCATGCCGAACAGCGCCGACATCAGCACGGCAGCAGCCCCGATCGCCGTCGCGGGATCGAGATAGTTGAAGACGGTTTTGCCGGCCGGGACTTGTTCGAGATACGCGGAGAGCCTCGATGCCTCGCGCAGGACCGCTAGGACGAGCGTCGCTGTCGCGCCCGTGACAACGCCCCATCCTGCCGTCCTGATCCGCGCGGAGCCTGCGCTCGCAAACAGAAAGATGATGCCGACGACGGACGCGGCGACATAGGGCAGAGCGATGCCGGCACGGCCGAGCATCTGCCGGGCGGCATCGCTCTTGCCGAAGTGGGATAGCCACAGTTCGGTCCCGGTCATGCCGATGGCCATCAGCATCATCAACGCGCATGGCGCTACGAACAGCAGGATCCTAGTCATCTCTCTCTCCGAACGCTTCAGCACCGAGTGCGGCGAGCCGTGAGCGCTCCTGTGCGTCTCCCTTCAGGCGCGCGGCGGCATCGATGAGGAGCCCGAGCAGCAGCGCGCGCTTCTCGTAGCGCAGCCCCGCCTTGATGATCAGGCCGCCGAGCTCGATCTTTTCGCGCGTGTCCTTCTTGCGGGCATCTGATGTCGTGGATCTTCGCATCCGCTCAAGCCTCGCCAGTCCTGCCCTCAGCCGTACCAGGCGGGTTCTGCGCGGCGGGCGCGCTGCCCTCGCCTGCGCCGCTTGCCCCCTTCCCTCCGGTCGAACGGACCTTGCCTCCGCGAAAGCGTTTCGCCAGATCCTCGAATGCTGCCTGCAGTTCACCCTCGTCGATCTCGATCTCACCGAGCCCGGCTTTAAGCGCGATCCGGCCGATGCGCTCGGCCTCCCGGGTCTCGGCGAGCTTCAATTGCTCCTGGAGCCTGGCGATTTCGTCGCGGATTTTCGAGGATGGTTTCTTCATGTCCGGATGTCTCCTTGGGTGCGAAAGCTTGTCTTTCGGACCCCATCTTCCGGATGTCGGTGCGGAACGCACTACTGTGAATCCTACAATCGCCAAGGGCGATGCTTTCGTGGATGATCCCGGCCGCTCGACAAGAGCGGCATCCGAAGGGCGCAATTATACGTCGCTGGCGCGACGTTCTTTTGAGAGCGCCTGGCGGAGCCGATCTCGCTGGCGAACATGTTGATTTTGCTCGGAATCGGGAGAGAATTCCGCCGTGGCCGTTCCTCATTTCTCCGTCAGCATCGTCGCCCGCGGCTCCGGCCGCAGCGCTGTGCTGTCGGCGGCCTATCGGCATTGCGCCAAGATGGAGTACGAGCGGGAGGCCCGCACGATCGACTACACCCGCAAGCAGGGCTTGCTGCACGAGGAGTTCGTCATCCCTGCCGATGCGCCGTCATGGCTGCGGACGATGATTGCCGACCGATCCGTCTCCGGCGCGTCGGAAGCGTTCTGGAACAGTGTCGAAATCTTCGAGAAACGCGTCGATGCCCAGCTTGCAAAGGATGTGACCGTTGCGCTGCCGATGGAGCTCTCAAGCGAGCAGAACATCGAACTGGTGCGGGATTTTATCGAGCGTCACATCACGTCGAAGGGCATGATCGCCGACTGGGTCTATCACGATGCACCCGGCAATCCGCATGTGCACCTGATGACGACGCTCCGGCCGCTGACCGAAGACGGGTTCGGCGCCAAGAAGGTTGCAGTGACCGGCCCTGGCGGCAAGCCAGTGCGCAACGATGCCGGCAAGATCGTCTACGAGCTCTGGGCCGGCAGCCTCGACGATTTCAATGCCTTTCGTGACGGCTGGTTCGCCTGTCAGAACCGGCACCTGGCGCGCGCCGGCCTCGATCTCCGCGTCGACGGCCATTCCTTCGAGAAGCAGGGGATCAATCTGACGCCAACCATCCACCTCGGTGTCGGCGCCAAGGCGATCGAGCGCAAGTCGGCGGAAGCCGAGCGGGCCCCTTCGCTGGAGCGGTTGGAGCTGCAGGAGGAGCGCCGGGCCGAAAACGCCCGCCGCATTCAGCGCCGTCCCGAGCTCGTGCTCGACCTGATCACGCGGGAGAAGAGCGTCTTCGACGAACGCGACGTTGCCAAGATCCTCCACCGCTACATAGACGACGCTGGCCTCTTCCAAAGTCTGATGGCAAGGATCCTGCAGAGCCCCGAAACGCTCCGGCTCGAACGCGAGCGGATCGAGTTTTCAGGCGGCCTACGCGTGCCGACGAAATACACGACGCGGGACCTCGTCCGGCTGGAAGCAGAGATGGCCAACCGGGCGATCTGGCTGGCTCAACGCTCTTCTCACGGCGTTGCGGACGCTGTGCGCGAAGCCACCTTCGCCCGCCACCTGCGCCTGGCGGACGAGCAGAAGACGGCGATCGCACATGTTACCGGCGGCGAGCGCATCGCTGCGGTGATCGGACGTGCAGGCGCCGGCAAGACGACGATGATGAAGGCGGCGCGCGAAGCCTGGGAAGCGGCCGGTTATCGCGTCGTCGGCGGGGCGCTTGCGGGCAAGGCCGCCGAGGGCCTGGAGAAGGAAGCCGGCATTCTCTCCCGCACGCTGTCATCATGGGAACTGCGCTGGAACCAAGGCCGCAATCAGCTGGACGACAAAACCGTATTCGTTCTCGACGAAGCGGGCATGGTGTCGTCGCGGCAGATGGCGCTGTTTGTCGAAGCGGCGACCAAGGCCGGCGCCAAACTCGTGCTTGTCGGAGATCCGGAACAGCTCCAGCCGATCGAAGCCGGCGCTGCCTTCCGCGCCATTGCCGACCGCATCGGCTATGGCGAACTCGAAAACATCTACCGCCAGCGTGAACAGTGGATGCGCGAGGCGTCGCTCGATCTGGCCCGCGGCAATATCGGCAGAGCCGTCGAAGCCTATCGCGCCCAGGGCCGCGTCAGCGGAGCCGATCTCAAGGCCGATGCCGTGCAGGCGCTGATTGCCGATTGGAACCGCGACTACGATCCGCAAAGGTCGAGCCTCATTCTTGCGCACTTGCGAAGAGACGTGCGCATGCTCAACGGCATGGCTCGCGCAAAGCTCGTCGAACGCGGTCTCGTCGCCGACGGTTTCGCCTTCCGGACCGAAGACGGGCACCGAAAATTCGCGGCCGGCGACCAGATCGTGTTCCTGAAGAACGAGGGCTCGCTCGGCGTCAAGAACGGTATGCTGGCGAAGGTCGTGGACGCAACGCCCGGGCGTATTGTCGCGGAAGTCGGAGACGGCGAACACCGCCGCCAGGTCACGGTCGAACAACGCTTCTACGCCAATCTCGATCACGGCTATGCCACCACGATCCATAAGAGCCAGGGTGCCACCGTCGATAGGGTGAAGGTGCTGGCTTCCCTCTCTCTCGACCGCCATCTCACTTACGTGGCCATGACCCGTCACCGAGAGGACTTCGGTCTCTACCACGGCCGCCGATCTTTCGCCAAGGCAGGCGGCCTGATCCCGATCCTGTCGCGCAGACAAGCCAAGGAAACGACGCTCGATTATGCGAGTGGCCGCTTCTACGCCCAAGCCCTTCGCTTCGCCGACGCCCGTGGCCTTCACCTCGTTAACGTCGCACGCACTGTCGTTCGCGACCGGATCGAATGGACCGTCCGGCAAAAGTCGAAGCTCGCCGCGCTTGGCGCTCGTCTGGCGGCAATCGCCCGCAGGCTTGGTCTGTCCGCCGGCGCGGCCAAGACCAGTCAATCGCACAGCATGCAGGAGGCAAAACCCATGGTATCGGGCATCACCACGTTCCCAAAATCGCTGGAACAGGTCGTCGAGGACCTGCTTGCAGCGGACCCCGGCTTGAAGAAGCAATGGGAGGAAGTCTCAGCGCGCTTCCATCTCGTCTACGCTCAGCCGGAAGACGCGTTCAAGGCTGTCAACGTCGATGCGATGCTGAGAAACGAAGCGGCGGCGAAATCGACGATCACCAAGATCGGTTCCGAGCCGGAGACCTTTGGTGCGCTGAAAGGCAAGACCGGGATCCTTGCCGGCCGCGCCGACAAGCAGGCCCATGAGAGGGCCGTCACCAATGCGCCGGCGCTTGCCCGAAACCTGGAACGCTATCTGCGGCAGCGCACGGAGGCGGAACACAAATATGACGCCGAGGAGCGCGCCGTCCGCATGAAGATCTCTCTCGACATCCCGGCGCTGTCGCCGGCGGCAAAGCAGACGCTCGAACGCGTCCGTGACGCCATCGATCGCAACGACCTTCCCGCAGGACTCGAAAACGCGCTCGCCGACAAAATGGTGAAAGCCGAACTCGAAGGTTTTGCGAGAGCCGTATCGGAACGTTTCGGGGAACGCACCTTCCTACCGCTCGCCGCCAAAGACATGACAGGTCAGACCTTCCAGTCGGTGACCTCGAGCATGTCTGCCGGGCAGAAGGCGGAAGTGCAATCGGCCTGGAGCACGATGCGAACGGTGCAGCAACTTTCCGCGCATGAGCGCACGACCGAGGCGTTGAAGCAGGCCGAGACGCTGCGGCAAACGAAGAGCCAGGGGCTCTCGCTCAAATGACGCGTCCGGGTCGAACACGCGAGCGAGCCATGGCGCAGCGAAAACAAGCTGCCGTCACTTCATCGGTTTCTGCTGCCGCCATCGCAGTGATCGGACTGGCCGGTCTATTAGGCAGCTATCGCATCAATCTTACGCCGAGCGAGCCACTTGGCCTCTGGCAGATTGTCCCGCTCGACCGTTCGCCTGGTGTGGACGACCTGGTGTTCATCTGCCCACCGGACACAGCCGCCATGCACGAAGCGAGGGCGCGCGGCTATCTCCGCTCCGGACTTTGCCCCGGTCATCTCGCGCCGCTCATCAAGTCGGTGGTCGCGGTCGCCGGCCAGCGCGTCGAGATCGCCAACGAGGTGACGGTCGATGGGCGCCTGGTTCGTGCTTCCACTGTCGCCGAAAAAGACGGAGAAGGTCGGCCGCTGACACGGTTTTCGGGCGGCGTGGTACCGGGCGGTGAGGTCTTCCTGCATGCGGCCTTCGCCGGCTCGTTCGACTCCCGTTATTTCGGGCCTGTGCCGACATCCGGCATTCTCGGTCTGGCGCGTGAGGTGCTGACCTATGCGCCATGACTGGGTTTGGCCAACGCTGCTTATCATCGCCTCGGTCGGCGTCGGATCGGTGGCATGGAGCGGCCACGTGCTGTTGTTGCCGGTGGCGCTCGGCTTTCCCGTCCTCTGGTCGCTGTCGAGAACGAAAAAGACGGCAACCTTGGTTTCCGCAGCATATTTCCTGTCGGCGTCGCGCGGCCTGCCGCAAGGCGTGGCCACCTTCTATGCTGCGGATATCTGGCCGGGCCTGCTGCTGTGGCTGGCTGCCTCGGCCAGCTTTGTCGCGGCGCATGCGCTCCTGTGGACGAAGGAGGTTGGCCTTCGTCCGGGCCGCTACGTCCTGGCGGCCGTACTGATGGTGGTTCCCCCTTTCGGCATTACCGGCTGGGCGCATCCCATCACGGCCGCAGGCGTGTTGTTTCCGGGATGGGGATGGTGGGGACTGGCCGTCACGACAGCCGGCTTGGCGGGCCTCGTTTCCCGCCTCTGCCCAACTGTCGCCATGGGCCTTATAGGCTTCTGGCTTTGGTCCGCCGCTTCGTGGACGGACCCGAAGCTACCGGAAGCCTGGCGGGGCGTCGATCTCGAATTGGGTGCGTCGGTCGGGCGGGACACCAGCATGGCCCGCCACCGTGATCTAATTGCAACGGTGCTTGAACGAGGGACCGACGGTGTTCGAACCGTCATCCTTCCTGAAAGTACGTTGGGCTTCTGGACGCCGACGGTCGAACGGCTTTGGATCCGCGCGCTATCAGGGCATGACACGACCGTTCTCGCGGGCGCGGCAGTCGTTAACGCGGCCGGATACGACAATGTGGTGGTTGCAATCTCCGCAGATAGCAGTCGGATCCTCTACCGGGAACGGATGCCGGTTCCGGGCTCGATGTGGCAGCCCTGGCAGCCGCTCTTCGGCGGCAACGCCGGAGCGCAAGCGCACATCTTTGCAAATCCTGTCGTCGCGCTCGGCTCCGGGCGGGTGGCGGTGCTGATCTGCTACGAGCAACTGCTCGTCTGGCCGGTCTTGCAATCGATGCTCGGCAGTCCGGACGTGATCGTTGCGGTCGGCAACGGCTGGTGGACCAAAGGCACGTCCATTGTCGCCATCCAGCGCGCCAGCACCGCCGCCTGGGCAAAGCTGTTTTCCAGGCCAGTCGTTTTTTCTTTCAACACCTGATGCCGAGGAGGTCCCATGCTCGACGCCGCCCTTATCAAAGACTGCGCCGACCCTTCACTGAAACCCGCGATCGTCGAGCAGTTCGTCGCGGCGGCGGGCTCTGCCGATCCCCTTGCGGTGACCGTGCGCTCGGGAGGGCGGTTGATCCTGGTGCCCAAGGCCAGATCACCCGACGAGGCGATGGACATCGTGCGCCAATATGCCGGCAACGCTGTCGTTCGTGTCGGTCTGACGCAGTTTCCAGCCGGTGTGGGCGTCAAGGACCTGGCCGATCTCAAAACGGATTTGGTCGATGCTTGCCAGAACCTGCGCAAGGGAACGGCGATGTTCGCCAAGGTCCTGCGCATTGTTGCCAAATGGTACGGCGATCCGAAGAGCGATGACGTCTTCCGCCAGATTTTCGAGGATGCGCTCTATGCGTGGAAAGCCGGCGAGTTCGAGGGCGTCGGTGTGTTTCAAGCGCAGGATCCAGGAGCCTCCATCGAATTGCCTCGGCAAAGCGAAGCGCGGTCCGTCGATGAACCGCCAGCCACCGCGACCACTCCCGAGATGCGGACGAAGGTGAATGAGGTTATTGGCCAAGCCGGAATTCGGATCGATCTTTCGAGGATCGGAGGCAAATAAGCACTCGAGTTTCTTACGTCGGAAACGGCGCGACGGATGGAACATCCCCGGCATGCATAATCATCCTCGTCGAAAAGTTGAAGGGCAATTCCAAAGTGCCAACGCCACAGGCGAAAAAGGGTACCGCGGAACGTTCGCCGGATGGCATGACCTTTTATGGCCGCATAGCAATTCCTCCAGAGCCTGTCGGACATTCGGGGTTGAGGACGCGCTGAGCATTGCGTCCTTGTTTGCCTTGTTTTCGGTTCCCAGCCCTGTACCCGTCATCTCAGTGGCTCAATTTTTGTCTCAGGCCGACGTTTCAGCAGTTCAGACGCCTCAACACCTAAGACCGTCGCCAGGCGATCGACAACGTCGATGCTTGCATTATAGACACTGCGCTCCAAAGAACTGATATAAGTTCGATCGATGCCTGCCTCAAACGCGAGCTCTTCTTGCGACAGGCCTTTGGCTTGACGCGCGGCTTTCAGATTCCGTGCAAACACCTCTCGAATCTCCATGCTGGAGAGAGCAGCGGCTTGCAGAGTATTTCTCCACGGAGTATTCTCTACAGCCGTATTCCGGATATGGAATGTTCATACGAATCAGGGTGATTAGGCGTTCACTGATGCCCTCTTCTTGCGAGCAATGAATTGTCGAGTTTGTAGCCACCCATCTTACTGAAGGATGGGATCTATTCTGCAAAGCGTATACGCTACCGGAAGGTCTCGATCCTTGCCGGGTCGCAAACGAGGTAAGAGGAGAAGCGGATGGACAACGAGGTCTCATTCGAGACAAGCGGCAAAAGAGAGTCTCGTTATAAAGCGATGCGAGAAGCCGATTTGAAAGCGTTAGCAATTTCTGCGATCCGCGAGCACCGCCGACTTCTAGCCGCGGATGAAGCTGTCTACGAAGCGTGGACTCTTGCAACCGCCAACGCCTCGACTTCCAGGGACGTGCTCAAGAGCCTGCAAGATGAGTATCTCGATCGTCAAAAGAAGTCAGAAGCGCAGCAGGAAGAACTCTCGGAAATCGTCGATGCGCTTGGTTATGTTCCCGATGTGCCCTCCGAAAACAACGAATGATGGTTAAACCAAACCGCGGTCCTTCGCGATTGCCACGAGCTGAGGGATCGTCGCGGCATTCAGCTTTTTGCGTGCGCGATCGAAATGGTGTTGCACTGTTCGTTGGGTAATTCCCATTAAAATGGCAATCTCCCAAGCCTTTTTACCCTTTGCCGCCCACGTAAGACACATCGCTTCCTTTGGTGAAAGCAGCCGGCTGGGTGCGACGATCGTCGACGCAGCTATGATCTTCAGGCGATAGTGAATTGCCAACACCGCCTGAAGCGGGTTTAGTTGCTTTTGACATTTTGAAATATCAGCTTTATGCCCCGAGGACGCGAATGTCAGCATAATGATCGAGCCGAAACTGCCTTGAACGGGAACCGTCACCCCACTGCGAATGCCATGTTCTACCGCTTCATCCCGAAAACGATTGAACTCAGAGCTCCCACGAGACGGCCAGTCATCGATCGCCCAGGAAAACATCTCCATCCGGCGTTTGGCTTCCGTAACGACCGGATCCACCCGAGAATATTGGTTGCTTAGGTAAATTTTCTGCCATTTCTCGGGATAGGAACTGAGCGCGCGGGCGCTAAGGCCTTCCGTTTGCAGATATGCAAAGAATTGAAATCCGCACGAATGAACGAACCCTTTGAGCCCGCGTTTGATCATCCGTTCATCGTATGAGGCTTCAACCATGTCAATGAGAGCGCTTAAGGCTGGATCCACAGACCTGTCTCCTTTCTGTTGTACGTGAAGGCGCCCCCGCTCCTTCGGAAGTGATACAGATCTGCGCTCACCCGCGCAAACGTCTATTCACCTCTATTTCGCAATCAAACCTTCTGACCAAGAGATGAAGTTAAACAAAGATCTCTTCTGATGCTGTATCACTGACTGCTGTACGTAGAGGGGAAGACGATATCCTGATCGACCAAGACATTGAACTCGTATCCCGGCCGGATTTGGATTGTCGGCTGAACGTTCAAGTTTTTCGAGATCGTCTGCTCGGCAACGCGACCGAAGGTGTCCGCAAAATTCCGTCTGGCGGCATCGGAGGCCGTGTCCTGGGTGGCAAGCGTCGTGCTTTCGGGCATCGACATGTCGATGCCGGTTCCGAGTATCGCGACAAGTGCTGCCGAACTCCACGTGCGCCAGAGATGCCGATCGACCTTATCCTTGAACCCGCCATAACCTGCCCCATCGGTCCCAGCCATGCCGCCGATTTGCAGCGTCGAGCCATTCGGGAAGATCAGATCGGTCCAGACGACGAGCACGCGGTCCTGGCCAAAGGAAACCTTGGAATCGTAACGGCCGAACAACTTGGCTCCCTGCGGGATCAGGAGCCGGTAGCCGGTGGCGCTATCATAGACATTCTGGCTGATCTGCCCGATGATCCGGCCCGGAAGGTCTGAGTTGAGACCTGTGATCAACGTGGCTGGAATGACCGAGCCGCGCTTCAGCTCATACGGCGACATCTGCGGCACGACCTTATTCGGCAAATAGCCAAGATCCTTGATGTCCTGATTGAAGAAATCCTCCTTCGAACTTTGGGCATTCGGGTCGACGTTCTGGGCCGTCAGCCCGGATTTCGATGCGGCGGTGTAGAGATCAGAAGCATTGTTGGCTGTCGTCGTCGCAGTCTGACGACCGGCGTCTGTGGAACTTTTAGCGGCCTTCTCGACATCAGAAATATCCACCTTCAAAGGCGAGTCCAAAGCGGTTGCCCGCGCCTGCAGGTGAGCCATCCGCTGGCGCTGAGCTTCACGGATATATTGTTCATCCTGCTCCCGCTTTAGGCGGGCTCGCCATTCCTCCTCTGATTCGAGCTGCGGGCCTCTTTCTTGCCGTTCCGTAGGCCGGCGGTCTATAACAGGTGCTCCCTTCTCCACCTTCTGCTCGACGGTGGGTGTTGGCTGGAGCACTTCGCGCTCACCTGGCTCGCCGATGATGCCGTCACTGATGCCGCGCTTGAGCTGGTCACCGAAGTTCGTCGCCGGTGTATTCAAGTTGCTGTCGATATCGTAGCTCCAGTTGAAGGGAAGTCCTCGCCACGATAGGCCGATCACGACCACGCCGAAGAATAGCGCGATGAGGACGGTTGCGGTAATAATTGGCAGCCGATTGAGGCGGCGCATTCCTTTCGGATCGTCGGCTTGCTTTGAAGGGCCGAGCTGGAGCGATTGGATCATACCTTTCCCCTCAATTACGCTGCATGATGGAGAGCGGACTTGCCGGCGTCGCACCGGCGGCCGTTGCTTTGTATGCGCGGCCAAGGGTAATGGACGGTGTTGACAGCCGCGCGAGCACCTGATCTTGAGTGCCATCGATCGCGTAAGTGAGCTCGACCGGTTTCACGTCCTTTCCAACTTTGCCGTCGGTTAGAACGGTGTAGCCAGAGCCCTTGAGGGCCGCCTCGAGTGCCGCCGCAAACTCCGATGTGTCCCTTTCCATCTTGATTGTCGTCGACCTCACGGGACTGATCTGCTCGGCGAGCCGGCTTGCCATGTCGGCGGCGATGGCACTTGCGGCGGGCCCGGAGACCGGCGCGGCGTTTGACCTGGCGTCAGACCCATCCCCAGCAGTTTGGCATGCGGTGAGAAAGCCGCTGATGATGATGACGAGAAGCTTGTGCATAGCTTAGCCTCCTCGCCGAATGGTAATCTTCTGCTGGCGCCAGCCGACGCCGGAGACGAGGATCGCCTCGTCGACGGCATAATCGACGATCATCAAGTCGTTCTTCATTCGGTAATTGACGATGCGGCTCTGGCCGCCGTGGATCACGACCAGCACCGGTGCATCCTGACCTGAGATCGACTTCGAAAACTGGATGTAGGTTTTCACGCCATCCGAATAGACCCGCGTCGGCTTCCAAGGTGCCGAGCCACTCACGGAATATGAGAAGTTCAGTTTGTCGGGTGCCGCCCCGGGAATGCCGCCGGTCTCGAGCCGGGAATTGATGTCGGCGAGCTTGGTCGAGACGTCCTCCGGATATTCGAAGCCGACGCGTGCCATGTACTGGCTCGGATGTGACTTGAGCTGGATGTAATAGGTGCGTCGCGACGTCGTGACCACCATCGAGGTGACAAGACCTACTTCCGACGGCTTGACGATCAGATGGATCGCTTGGCCGCCGATTGCACCGGAGGTGGCAGGCTCCACCTTCCAGCGAACAGTATCTCCAACGAGAACATCGCGGACGATCTCGCCGCTCTGGAGTTCGATATCGCAGACCTGCAAGGGCGAGCAGACAACGGACGGCTGGGTTTCGCCGAAGAGAAAGGTGACCTTGCCATCGGAGCCTGCCGTCACCAGTCCGGGCGCGACGCGCCATTTCCTGGAAATGGTCGTGCCATTCACCTCATTTGCCGTCATGGTCTGCGCCTCAGCGCCGCCCACAAAGACGAGTCCCGCCAAGCAGCCGGTGGCTGCAATTAGTGCTGTTCTGTGCATGTCAAATCCCCTGCCCTCAAAGCTGTGCCGTCCAGTCAAAATCCCTAACGTAGAGGCCGATCGGATTGAGGCGGATGGTCGCCTCGTCCTGCGGCGCGGTAAGCGCAACCGTCGCGATTCCGCGGAACCGGCGCGTCCCGGTTTCCTTGCCCTTCCGGTCCCGTTCGTATTCGGTCCAGTCGATCTGATAAGTCTGATTGGAGAGCGCCACTATGTTGTTGACCTCGATGGCGATCGTCGACGACTTCGCCTTTTCGAACGGCGAATTGCTGCGGAACCAGTCATTGATCTTCTGGGTCGAGGGATCGGAAGCTCGCAGAAGCGCATAGGTTCGATCGATATATTGCTTTTGCACTACGGCATCCGGTGTGACGCTGCGGAAGCTCGTTACGAAGTTGCCAAGCGTGGCGCGCACCACCCGCACATCCGCGTATTCGATCTGCTCGGGGAACCCTGAGGTGACCGAGGTGCCGAGCTTGTCGACCTGGACGATATAAGGCACCAGCTTCACCTGCGTGCTTAGGTATATCGCGTACCCGAAGCCGATCACGGCCATGGTCAGACCCAGTATGCCGACGATGCGCCATGCGGCCGCGGCCTGCACATAGGAGCCGTATCGCTCATTCCATTCCTGGCGCGCGGCAAGATACGGGTTTTCGGGAGCGCGTTTCGCTGCCATCGATCGATCACTTTCTGATTGCTATTAGTCTTTAAGTTCGGGAAGTGGCTTTGGTCCGCTGTGCCCACTGCGCGCCTGATCCAGCTTGGCGTTAGCAAGGCCTAGGATAGACCCGGCGTAGGCACCGGGAGAGCCGATGGCCTTCTCCTTGGTAGCCGAGCCCGCCGCTTTTCCTGCCGAGCCGATCCCTGCGCCGAAACCCCGCAGCATTGCGCCTGCGACGGATGACCCCGCGGCGCGCGCGGTTTGAGCCGCCGCAAATCCCGCCCCGGCAGCGCCCGCCGCGAGGAACCCTGCTCCTGTCGCAAACGATGCGGCCTGACCACCGTGCCTTATTGCCTCCATTCCGCCCGAGACGGACGCGCCCTGAACAACACCCTGCATGATGTTCGGGACGTAGATGGCGATAATGAAGACCACGACAGCGATACCAGCGATCGCAAGCGCAGTCTGGAACTGGTCGCCAATGTCGGGCTGGTCTGCCAACCCGATCAGCACCTCTGATCCGATACGCGAGATCATGACGAGCGCCATGAGTTTCATTCCGACCGAGAAGGCGTAGACCAAATATCGGACCGCGAAATCCTTTGTATAGGACGAGCCGCCAAGCCCCAGCATGATCATACCGGCAAGAAGGCCGATATACATCTCAACCATGACCGACACGAAAATCGCGGCGACAAGCGAGAATGAGATGACGACGACGACCATTGCAAAAGCAGCCGAGATCGCCAACGCGTTGTCCTCAAAAAGACCGAACTGTATCTTTTCCGACATCTTCGTTGCGACGGCGAGTCCAGCATTGAAGACGTCTGCTGGGGAGGCCGTGCCGCCTCCAGCCCCAATCTCAAACAAACTATCCACCACTGCCTTCGCAAAGGCCGGCCCCTGTCCCAAAACGAAGGCAAAAAAGCCGACGAATATGATCCGCCGGACAAGCTCGGCAAACCAGCTGTCTAGCGAAGCTGCCTGCAATGCGAGCCAGACGGCGGCGATGCCAATCTCGATTGTCGCGAGGATCCAGAACAAGGATTTCGCCGCATCCATGACAGTAGTTTCCCACCCCTTTGCGGCCGTGGTGATCTGGCTCTGTAATGAGGTCAGCACTGAACCTTCTTGGGCGACTGCCGGCTGTGCTGCCAGCATGCAGAAGGTGGCAATCACCATCGCGGTGCGGAGCCGCCGAAGACATATTGTTGTCATGTGCTTACCACTCGACTTTCATCTTTTCGCCGCCGGAGGTGGAAGGGGCAGTCCCGCTGAAGAATTTCTCACGCCGCGCCTGCGCAAGGTCCTTGTCGGTCTGTTCGGTCTGGAGCCAGGTGCCCATCATCGTCATTTGCTGCGAGACGAGGCCGCGAAGCTTCTGAATCTGGGCGACCTGTTGCGCGGCGATCTCATGCCCGACCTGCAGGGCTTTCATCTGCCCGTCGGCGGTCTCGGACATGGACCGCAGCGAGGACATCGTGCCTTCCTCGCTATCGAATTGCTCGGCCGTCAGACTCGCCGCCTTCAGCGTGCTGGCGATCGTGTCCCGGTTCGTATCGGACCAGGACTGATAGGTGGTAGAAAACGACGAATTGTCTGGCAGGTTGGTTTTAAGGCTTGAGTAGCTCTGAAAACGTTGTTGCAACACATCATCCGCATTGCCCATGGAAAACGAGATGCTCTGGCCCTGGTCGACGATGCTGCGCAGCTGGTTGAGATCGCTTTCGACCTGCCCCCACATATGCGACGGAAGCGTCGCCGTGTTCTGGAGGAGGTTTTGGTAGATATTCAGCTGCGTTTCGATCTGTTGTGCGAGCTGGCTGATCTGGGTGAGCTGGTTCTGGATCTGCTCGCCGGACTTCCCGACCAAAGCGACCAGCTCGCCATTATTGAGGACCTGCGTCCACTCGGTGGCGGCACCCGTGGCAGTTCCAGCATTTGCGGGCACGACAGTGCCGGCCATCAATGCGACAGCCGCCAGGCCAGTGAGCAATTTATTCGAGGTTGAGCAGCGCTGCGGCATCCTGAACTCCTCTCGTTCGTAGCCAGTGGATCGGCCAGTCGCGGCCGTGTTTGGAACTGAGCGTGCGGATGCGCTTCAGGTCTTCCTTGCCGGATGCGCCAACGAAACTGAGCGCCACGGGGCCGAGCGACATGTCGAAGAGCCGCCTGCCTTCGGACGTTGCGACGTAATATTCTCGCTTAGGAATCGCATTCGAAACGATCTCGATCTGTCTCTCGTTGAAGCCAATCCGCTCATAGAACTCGCGGGTCCCAGGCTCACTTGCGGCGCCGTTCGGCAGGCAAATTTTCGTGGGGCAGGATTCCTTCAACACGTCGATGATGCCGGAACGCTCAGCATCGGAAATGGATTGCGTGGCCAATACCACCGCGCAGTTCGCCTTGCGCAGCACCTTCAGCCACTCTCGGATCTTGCTCCTGAAGACCGGATGGCCGAGCATCAGCCAGGCTTCGTCTAGGACGATGAGGCTCGGTGAGCCATCGAGGCGCTTTTCGATGCGGCGGAACAGATAGGTGAGAACAGGTACGAGGTTCCGCTCGCCCATGTTCATCAACTCTTCGATCTCAAAGGTCTGGAATGAGCCAAGCAACAGTCCGTCTTTCTCAGCATCGAGAAGCTGGCCCATGGGACCATCGACGGTGTAGTGATGGAGCGCGTCCTTGATCTCGCGCATCTGTACGCCGCTTACAAAGTCCGAGAGAGATCGGCCCGCTGCACTGGCCATCAAGCCAATCTGGCGAGAGACCGCATTGCGGTGGTCCGGGGTGATGGTCACGCCCTGCAGCGCGATCAACATCTCGATCCATTCCGCGGCCCATGCGCGATCACTGTCGCTGGAGAGGTCCGACAGCGGGCAGAAGGCCAGCGCCTTCGCCTCTTCTTGAGCGTCGCCACCGATCTCATAGTGATCACCTCCGGTGGCAAGGGTCAGCGGAAGGAGAGAGTTCCCCTTGTCAAAGGCGAAGATCTGGGCGCGTTCATAGCGCCGGAACTGCGCGGCGATTAGTGCAAGCAGCGTCGACTTGCCCGAACCGGTCGGCCCAAAAATGAGTGTGTGACCGACGTCGTCGACATGTAGGTTCAGCCGGAACGGCGTCGACCCGCTCGCCACCTGCATCAGTGGCGGTGAATTCGGCGGGTAGAACGGGCACGGCGCGACAGGGGAGCCCGACCAGACAGAGTTGAGCGGAATGAGATCGGCAAGGTTGCTGGTATTGATCAGCGGTTCGCGGATGTTGCAATACCAATTGCCCGGTAGGCTGCCGAGGTAGGCATCGGTGGCGTTGAGCGTTTCGATGCGCGCCCCGAAGCCCTCCGCCTGAATAAGTCTGCGGATGGACTCTGCCTTTTCCTGCAGTCCTTCACGATCGTGATCGAAGAGAACGATGACGGGCGTGTAATAGCCGTATGCGACCAACTGCGACGAAGCCTGGGCGATAGCCTCTTCTGTCTCGGCGACCATGTTCATGGCGTCCTGATCAAGCGAACGGCTCTGCGTCTGAAAAAGCTGGTCGAAGAATGGGCGCACCTTCTGCTGCCATTTCTTGCGGGTCCGCTCCAGTTTTTGTCTGGCCTCCTGCGCGTCGAGAAAAATGAAGCGCGACGACCAGCGGTAGGTTAGCGGCATGAGATCGAGGCTGTTGAGGATCCCCGGCCAGCTCTCGGCCGGCAGGCCGTCGATCGCGACGACACCGAGGAAGCGGCTTTCAACCTTTGAGGTCAGCCCATGTTCAAGCTCGGCGGTCGCGATCCAGTCGAGATACATGGGCGCATCCGGCAGCCGGATCGGATGGTTGTCACCAGTGATGCAGAAGCGAACGAATTGGAGCAGTTCGTCGTAGCGGGCAACCCGCGCCCCTCCCCTCTCGAGAGCCTCCCGCGTTTCCATGCGACGGATCGAAAGCGTATTGGCGAAATACTGCTCGATCTCGCGGACCGCGTTCTTGAAAATGAACAGCACCGTGTCGGCATAGGTCTTCTTGCGGCTCACCTCGTCCGAGTAGATGTATTTGCTGAGCGCCGTTTTTTTGGATTCGAGCGGCCGATAGGTCAGGATCAGCGCGTGTTTACTCTCGAAATGCCCCTGTTCGCGGGCGAAATGCGCCCGCCGCTCGGCGTCGATCGCGCGAGTTACAGGATCGGGAAAGTGACAACGATTATCCGACGGATAGTCGAATGTCGGGATGCGAACTGCCTCGACCTGGATCATCCAGCCGCTCCCGAGCCGCGAGAGGATTGTATTGATATGGCGCGACAGTTCGTTGCGATCGAGGGCCGTGGCGCTCTCTGAATCTGGTCCCGCAAAATACCAGGCGGCCATCAGGCTTCCGTCTTTCAACAGGAGAACACCATTGTCGACGAGGCCGGCATAGGGGACGAGATCAGCAAAGGATGGGTCGGGGGCCCGGAAGCGTTTGAGAGCGACCATGCGTTCCTCTCAATACCGGCGCCACGGCGAGGAGGTCGCCTTGTAGTAATGCTTGTACGAGATATGGCGGACATAGACCTGTCGCATGAGCGGATCGGCCTTTGCCATCATTCTCAAGAGCCCGACGATGACAATCCAGACGCCAACGCCGAAGAGCGCCGAATAGATCGTAAGAACGACGAAGATGAGGATGACTGCGGCCAAGCCGGTGATCAGCACCAGTTCCCGGTCCGCGCCCACCAGAAGGTTCGGGCGCGACAGCGCGCGGTGGATGCGGTTCCGCTGCAGACCGGACGCGGACTCAGCCATTTGTCACTCCTGCGCCTTGGAAGCCGTCCGAGGCGACCAGCTCCCTCGTCAGGCCAATTGAAGCTCCAGTCGCGCCGAACAGGCCCACAATGGTCGTGGCACCGAGCAGAATGCCGGCGACGAGAACCACGTATACAAGTCGCCGCGCGAAGTCGTTCAACTCCCCACCAAATATGAGCATGCCGCCGGCTATGGCGACAGCCGCAAGTGCGATGTATCCTGCGACAGGTCCGGTGATCGACTCTTGAATCTGCTGCAGTGGTCCTTCCCAGGGCAGTCCGCCACCGCCCGAACTGGCGAGTGCCGGATCAAGCGAAGCGAGAACTGTCGTTAGGACAGAGAATGTGACCTTGGCGAGCGAAGGCTTACGCGACATGACGGGCCTCCTCTTCCTCATCGAGTTGGTCTGAACCGATCTGGTATTGGCCCTCCGCGAACCGTTCGATGTGGATGACGTCTCGAACCCGTCGCCCGCGCGGTGTCCGTTCAATGGAGATGATGAGGTCGACTGCCTCACCGATAACCTCGTGCATCGGCTGCTGGCTTGCTTCTGCGGTCAATTGTTCAAAGCGGCGGAGGGCCGACATGGCGGTGTTCGAGTGAATTGTCGCAACGCCTCCGGGATGACCGGTGTTCCACGCCTTCAGCAGAGTCAACGCGGCACCGTCGCGGACTTCGCCGACGACAATCCTGTCGGGGCGCAGTCGCATCGTGCTCTTCAGCAATCGTGACATATCAACGGTATCGCTGGTATGCAGAAGAACGGCGTTCTCGGCCGAACAATGAATTTCGGCGGTATCTTCGAGGATCACCAAACGGTCTTCGGGGGCGAATTTGACGATCTCATCGATCAACGCGTTCGCAAGCGTCGTTTTGCCAGAACCGGCGCCCCCGGATACGATGATGTTTCGCCTTTTGGAAATCGCCTTTCGGATCATTAAGGCGTGGCATCCCGTCAGCGCGCCTGACCGCACATATTCTTCCAGCGGAATTAGGCGTGGGGCACGGCGGCGGATCGTAAAGGCTGGCTTGGCGACCGCTGGTGGTAAAAGGCCTTCGAAGCGGTGCCCACCTATCGGGAGCTCGCCGGAGATGATCGGTTGCTTCGTGTCTACCTGGGACTGAAGGAAATGCGCCACAATTCCGATCACCGTTTCCGCGGCGACGGGGGACATTTCGCCGGCCGCCGCAACGCCGTGAGCGAGGCGCTCAATAAAGAGCTTTCCGTCCGGATTGAGCATTATTTCGATCACATCCACGTCTTCCAATGCGGCGCACAGCTTATGGCCGAGCGCGTCTTGAAGTTTGCAGACAAGCCGGTGGTGAGAGCGGAGCTGGTTCATGGATTTCTCCTTTTCCGCTGCCCATCTGGGGAGATGAATTCAGAACGGTAACTGGATGGACGAAGCCTCAGGAATGTCTCGGCGTTCACCGGTAAGGTGCCCGCGACGGCAATTGTCTTGCCAATGTTCTTTGGTTCGCCCAATCGCGATAGGTGCCACCCAACGCGTGCAAGGATCCGCTCGAATCGAAGATCGGTCACCGTGACGAGCTCCGTGTACCCATTTGCGATGCACCATTCGATGATGCCTGCGAACATGGTCAAAGTGGCCTCGTGGACGAGGCCTCCTCCGCGAAGATCGACCAAGGTTGTGTCCACGCAAAAACGGGAGCTTTCGATCATACTTGGATGGGCGTTTAGGTGTCCATGCGTTAGCAGTGACGAAAAGACATGGGTCACCATCGTCGGACCCATGGCCGGCAGGAGTCTAGCGCATCCTGCCACACGAGCGCTGTCCGATACGGCGAGTATGTAAGTCGGCTGGAGAGCGTCGAAGACGTCCGCTTCCCGGCCGTCAAGAACACCGACCTCCCAACCCAACCGATTTGAAAACACTTGAGCTCGAAGTCGATGATGTGCTTCGAGAAGGTGCTGTGCAGGAAGCCCATGTCTGGTCGATATCGCAACAACCTTCATACTGATCTCCGTCGCTTAAATTTATCGACAAAGATCAGCACGGATTAGAATGGCTGGGCAGTTGTAGAATCCTACAAGGTATTTTGGTGAGTCGCGCGCGGTTTTGGGCGACAACGCGCTGATCTGATCTCGCGTGTTATTCCCTTAGTTGTAGGAATCACCAGTGAACAAATATGCAACGAACGTTGTGACTCGGAGCGGTAACAGATTGGATTTGCAAGGGAAATACCGATGGCGGCGTTAACCATAGGTCAAGGGGCGTCCCGGCTATTAACAGTTTATTAGCCGCATTTTCCTTGCCGGCCCGCGAGAATCGGACATAATAACGGTTCAGTGGCAATATCGGGCCGAAAACCGTTATCTGAAAGATTTCTGACAATGAACGCTAATTCGATGGCTTCGCTTAAGATGCCGATGCACTTTGAAGATCAAATCCTAGAACAGGGTGATTTGATCTCGAAAAAGCTGCACCTACTTAGCGTACAACGATTCCCGCCCAACGCGAAAAAGACATTGCGAAGCTTCTCGCTGGCGGAGGTCGCGACCTATGTCGGCGTATCGCAGAGCACATTGAAAAAGCTGCATCTGGACGGAAAGGGCCCCTCCCCTCAAACATCGTCCTCCGGTCGTCGCTCCTACACCGCCGAACAGATGTTGGAACTGCGTCAATATCTGGATACGCACGGTCGATCCGACAACCGCATGTATGTTCCCCACCGGCGCGGCGGTGAAAAGCTGCAGGTGCTTGCTGTAGTCAACTTCAAAGGGGGCTCGGGGAAAACCACGACCGCCGCGCATTTAGCGCAGTACCTGGCATTGACGGGGCATCGCGTCCTTGCCGTAGACCTCGACCCTCAAGCATCCCTTTCGTCTCTGCACGGCTTCCAACCGGAGCTCGATCAGATCGCGTCCATCTATGATGCCATTCGCTATGATGGTGCGAGAAAGCCGATCTCGGAGATCATCCAGACCACTAATTTTCCTGGATTGGACATTGTCCCTGCAAACCTCGATTTGCAGGAGTATGAATATGACACGCCGCTTGCGATGTCTGATAAGTCTTCTAATGAAGGCAAAACGTTTTTCACCCGCATATCGCGGGCTTTGGCTGAGGTCGACGATCGTTATGATGTCGTCGTCGTCGACTGTCCACCGCAGCTCGGATATTTGACGCTGACCGCACTGACCGCAGCTACAAGTGTTCTGATAACAATCCATCCGCAGATGCTCGACGTGATGTCGATGGGTCAGTTCCTTCTGATGCTTGGTGGAATTCTAAAGCCGATCCGTGCCGCTGGTGCGGAAGTGAACCTCTCCTGGTACAGATACTTGATTACGCGCTACGAGCCGACCGATGTTCCGCAAGCCCAGATGGTCGGCTTTATGTCCACGATGTTCAACGAGTTCATACTAAAGAACCAGATGGTGAAGTCGACGGCGGTTTCAGATGCCGGAATTACCAAGCAAACTCTGTACGAAGTCGATCGGGCATCCATGAATAGAGGCACGTATGACCGTGCGATGGAATCGTTGGATGCAGTGAATGCTGAAATTGCCGGCCTCGTTCACGAGTCATGGGGACGTCGATTTGTCAGCTGACAAAAACGAACGTTTTATGCGGAAAAACAAGCAGCTAACGGCTGCTCGGAGCAAATGAGATGGCACGGAAAAATCTGCTCGAGGGACTTGCTGACCTGCATGAAGATAGCGGCACGGCACCTGCATATCCAATGCGAGGCGCAGGCAAATCTCTCGTGCGTTCGCTGGACGAGCTGGCAAAGCAGGCTGACAAATATCTCGAAGGCGAGGCAATTATCGAACTTGATCCGGCACAAATTGAAGGCTCCTTCGTAAAGGATCGGATATCAGACGACGACGGCGAGTATCAAGATCTGCTAGAGGCAATTAGGGTACGTGGGCAGGATACGCCTATTCTCGTGCGGCCCCATACAAAGGTCGATGGTCTTTATCAGGTTGTCTTCGGCCACAGACGGGTAAGGGCAGCAAGGGACCTCGGCAGAAAAGTCCGGGCTATTGTCAAGGCAATCGACGACCGTTCCCATGTCATTGCTCAAGGGCAGGAAAATTCCGCGCGCGCGAATCTCTCTTTTATCGAAAGGGCGTTATTTGCCAAGCGCCTGGATGATCTTGGTTACGGCCGAGAGGTGATTTCCTTGGCATTGTCCGCGAATGCGGCTTCGGTCTCGAAGATGATGACGGTGGCAGAGCGCATCTCGGCTAACGTCATAGAAAAAATCGGGTCGGCTCCCGGTGTGGGCCGAGAGCGCTGGATAGAGCTTTCACTTCTAGTCGGAAAATTCGCCAATAGCGGCAAAGTGTCAGAAGTTTTGAGCACGGACGGCTTCGACGCATTGCCGTCCGATGAACGCTTTTCATCTCTGTACAAGGCGCTCAACAGAACAGCGCGGCCCGTGAGGAAGGCGGAGGTTTCGACTCAAAAGGCGAAGTGGCAGCCCCGGGACAAGGCAGTGCAGGCCGAAATCAAGAATACGGGCAAAGCTTTCTCGCTCTCGATGAAGGCGAAGAATGCTGGCCGTTTCGGAGAATATCTTTCCCGCAATTTGGATGCGCTCTACGAGCAATTCCTGAAGGAGGGAAGCAAAGGAGACTGAAGCCGCAAAAGAAAAAGGCCCCCAAACGACCAAGTCGTGGAAGCCCTTCTCGTATTCCCTAAGCAAGATTGAGAATCGCATTTCCACGAATCCCTGTCAAGAGTCGTAACCGTCGATTTGGCGGGCGGATCTCTTTTGCCTCAATTAAGGTGAGAGAAAAAATGCAGAGTGGAAGTGTGACGACGCCCTTCGGGCGGCGGCCGATATCGCTTGCCCAGGTAAGAGGGCAAATGAAAACGGCTGAGATGCGGCCAGGTAAGACGGCCGCCAAATGGAAGATCTTTCGCGATGCCTCGGAGGCGAGGGCAGTGCTCGGCATTCAGGACCGCGCCCTTGCCGTTCTTGATGCGCTCTTGACCTTCTATCCCGACAATGAGCTTTCGGAAGAGCGCGGCCTGGTGGTGTTCCCATCAAATGAACAGCTTTCCGTTCGAGCGCATGGTATTGCTGGCACGACATTGCGCCGCCACCTTGCTGCACTCGTCGATGCTGGACTGATCCAGCGCAAAGACAGTGCTAATGGCAAACGATACGCCCGAAAGGACAAGGGCGGCCAGATCGAAGATGCGTTCGGCTTCAGCCTCGCGCCGCTGCTTGCTCGCGCCGAAGAGCTTGCGCAGCTCGCACAGCAGATAGCAGCCGAGCGCCGGCACTTCCGCAGCGCCAAGGAAGCACTGACGATCTGCCGTCGTGACGTTCGTAAGCTGCTGACGGCTGCGATAGAAGAGGGCGCTTCTGGCGATTGGGAAAAGCTGGAGGGCTACTACGTGCAGCTGCTCGCAGGCATCCCCCGCTCCCCAACCCTCAAAGATATTGAATCCGTCCTCGACGAAATGCGAATGTTGCGTGAAGAGATCATCAACCAACTGGAATTTCAGGAAGATTCTCAAAAAACAGATAGCAATGATGTCCAAATTGGACGTCACATACAGAATTCAAAACCCGAATCCAGCAATGAATTTGAACCTTGCTCTGAAAAAGAGCAGGGGCCGAAATCGAACCCAGACATTGGGCGAATGCGAGAGCCGATAAAGGCTTTTCCACTGGGAATGGTCTTGCAGGCCTGCCCTGAGATTTCGAATTACGGGCCGGGCGGGGCGGTCGGGAGTTGGCGCGATCTCATGTCAGCCGCGGTGGTCGTGCGATCGATGCTGGCCGTCAGTCCGAGTGCCTACCAGAATGCCTGTGAGGCACTCGGTGCCGAGAATGCTGCGGCCGTGATGGCCTGCATCCTCGAAAGGGCAGGGCACATCAACAATGCGGGCGGTTATTTGCGTGACCTCACCCGCAAGGCAGAACGCGGAGAGTTTTCACTTGGGCCGATGTTGATGGCGCTGATGCGAACGAATGGTTCGCCAGGCCGGAGAGCATCATGA